>JADLEZ010000161.1 GCA_020845855.1 Burkholderiales bacterium | reverse complement strand
GGTGATCAAGCAGGGGGCCGACCTGCAGCAGCAATATTTGTCGATGATGCAAGGCATGGCCTCCGCGTGGCTAGGCGCGGCGACTCCAGGTGCGCCGGCCATCGACGACAAGCGCTTCGCGAGCGATGCATGGAGCACCGACCCGCGCTTCGACGCCGTGCGCCGCGTCTACCTCGCCTATGCCGACTTCGTCGACAAGGCGATCGAAGCGGCGCCGATGGACGAGCGCCAGAAGGGCGAGTTGCGCTTCGCCGGGCGCCAGTTCGTCGACGCGATGAGCCCGGCCAATTTCTTCGCCACCAACCCCGAGGCGATCGCGCTCGCGATGCAGACCGGCGGCAGCTCGATGGCGGAAGGCATGAAGCTCTTTTTCGAGGACGTCGCCAAGGGCCGCATCACGATGACCGACGAGGGGGCGTTCGAGGTCGGGCGCAATCTCGCGGTCACGCCGGGCGCAGTGGTGTACGAAAACGACCTCATGCAGCTCATCCAGTACCGGGCGACCACGCCAAAGGTGCACGAGCGGCCGCTGGTGATCGTGCCGCCGTGCATCAACAAGTTCTATATCCTGGATTTGCAGCCCGACAATTCGTTCATCGCCCATGCGGTGGCGCAAGGGCACAACGTGTTCGCCGTGTCCTGGCGCAACGTGGGTGAGGACCTCGGCACCAAGACGTGGGACGACTACCTGCGCGAGGGCCCCATGCAAGCGATCGACGTGGCACTCGACATCGCCGGCGCCGACGAGGCGAACACGCTGGGTTTTTGCATCGGCGGCACCCTCCTTGCCTGCGCCGCCGCGGTGATGAGAACCAACGACGACGACCGGATCGCGAGCATGACGCTGCTCACATCGATGCTCGACTTCTCCGACACCGGCGAGATCGGCCTTCTCGTCGACGCGAAGTCGGTGGACGCGCGCGATGCGGCGATCGGGCGGGGCGGGCTCCTGCACGGCAAGGAGCTTGCGTTCGTGTTCTCGTCGCTGCGCGCCAACGACCTCGTCTGGCCGTACGTGGCCAGTAGCTACCTCAAGGGGCAGAAACCGCCGGCGTTCGACTTGCTGTTCTGGAACTCGGACGCGACCAACCTGCCGGGCCCGATGTTCTGCTGGTACGTGCGCCACACCTACCTCCAGAACGACCTGCGCGTGCCGGGGAAGACCATCCAGTGCGGCGTACCGGTCGACCTGGGCGAGCTCGACTTTCCGGCCTACGTCTACGCCTCGCGCGAGGACCACATCGTGCCGTGGAAGACGGCGTACGAATCCACGCGGCTCTTGGGCGGCGACAGCCGGTTCGTGCTCGGTGCAAGCGGCCACATCGCGGGCGTGATCAACCCTCCGGCCAAGAACAAGCGCAACTACTGGGCGGGCGGCCCGCAGGGCAGCGATCCTTCCACGTGGCTCGCGGGCGCGCAGAAGATCGCCGGGAGCTGGTGGCCGGACTGGTCGGCGTGGCTCGCGCGCAACGCGGGCGAGATGGTGCCCGCGCCGAAGGCGCTGGGCAACGCGGCGTATCGCGCGATCGAGCCGGCGCCCGGGCGGTACGTGAAAGAGAAGGCGCAATGAGCGCCGCTTCGGGGGGACGAGCATGCCTGATGCGGATGCGCGGCGGGCTTCGGTCCGCCGGAGCATCGCGGCGGGCTCTTAGGCCCTAGCCCGCCGCCACGACTCATGGATGCCGATGCCCTGTTCCTGTCGCGCCTGCAGTTCGCGTTCGTCATCGCCTTTCACTTCCTGCTGCCCGCGTTCACCATCGGGCTCGCCTCGTACATCGCCGTACTGGAGGGCGCGTACCTCGCGACCAGGAACGAGGTCTTCCGGCGGATCGCGACGTACTGGATCAGGATCTTCGCGGTCTCGTTCGGCATGGGCGTGGTGAGCGGCATCGTGATGCCGTTCCAGTTCGGCACCAACTGGAGCCGCTATTCGCACCTGACCGCGGACGTGGTGGCGCCGCTCATGGCGTACGAGGGATTGATGGCGTTCTTCCTGGAGGCGGGTTTCCTCGGCGTCCTGCTGTTCGGGCGCAAGCTCGTTCCGCCATGGGCGCACTTCTTCGCCGCGATCATGGTCGCGGCGGGCACGCTCATGTCCACGTTCTGGATCCTGATCGTGAACAGCTGGATGCAGACGCCGGCCGGCTTCTCGATGGTGGGCGGGCGCTTCCATCCCGACGACTGGTTCGCGGTGATGTTCAACCCGTCGTTTCCGTTCCGCTTCCTGCACACCGTGATCGCCGTGTACCTCACCACCGCGTTCACGGTGATCGGCGTCGCTGCGTACCACCTGCGCCAGCGCCGGTTCGCGGAGGAGAGCCGGACGATGATGGCGATGGGACTCGGCCTTGCCACGTTGCTGGTGCCGCTGCAGGCGTTCATCGGCGACGCGCACGGCCTCAACACGCTCCTGCACCAGCCGGTCAAGCTCGCCGCGATCGAGGCGATCTGGGAGACCGGCGCCGGCCAGCCGGCCGTGCTGTTCGCGATTCCCGACGAAAAGACCGAGACCAACAGACTCGAAGTCGCGATCCCGAAGCTCGGAAGCCTGTATCTGACGCACGACTGGAATGGCGTGGTGAAGGGTTTGAAGGACTGGCCGGCCGCCGACCGCCCACCGGTGATCCCCGTATTCTTCGGCTTCCGGGTGATGGTCGGCATGTGGCTCGTCATGCTCCTGATCACGATGTGGAGCTGGTGGCTCGCGTGGCGTGGAACGCGCTACCGGCACATGGGCTTCCTGCGCTTGTGCACGTACGCGATTCCCGTGGGCTACATCGCGGTGACCGCGGGCTGGATCACCACCGAGGTCGGGCGCCAGCCGTGGGTCGTGTACAACCAGTTGCGCACGGCGGACGCGGTGACGCCCAGCCTCGCGGGCCACGACGTCGCGATCTCGCTCGCGCTGTACGTCCTCGTGTACTGCGCGGTATTCGGCGCCGGCGTGCACTACCTGGTCAAGCTCGTGCGCGCGGGGCCCACGGCGGCGCCCGCGGCCTCCGAGCTCGACGCCGGCCAGCGCCCGGCGCGACCGCTGTCGGCGGCGGAGTAGAGCATGGCGCGACTGCGGCGCTCGCCCGCCCCTCACCCCGACCCTCTCCCCGCACGCGGGGAGAGGGAGAGGAACTCGCGGCCCGCTGCGAAGGATGACCCTCTCCCCGCGTGCGGGGAGAGGGTGCCCGACAGGGCGGGTGAGGGGTGCGCCGCATAGGGGATCATGGACATCGACCTCGTCCCAATCTGGACCGCGATCCTCGCCCTCGCGGTTTTCATGTACGTGCTGCTGGACGGCTTCGACCTCGGAGTCGGCATCCTGTCGCCGTTCGCGGCAGACGAGGACGCGCGCACCCTGATCATGAACTCGGTGGCGCCGATCTGGGACGGCAACGAGACGTGGCTCGTCTTGGGCGGCATCGGCCTGTTTGCCGCGTTCCCGCTCGCGTTCGCGATTATCATGCCGGCGATGTACTTCCCGATCCTGGTGATGCTGCTGGGTCTCATCTTCCGCGGCGTCGCCTTCGAGTTCCGCCTCAAGGCGCACCGCAGCCGCTACCTGTGGGACCACTCGTTCTTCTGGGGCTCGCTGCTTGCGACCTTCGCCCAGGGCATCGTGCTCGGCTCGTTCGTGCACGGCCTCGAGGTGAGGGACAACCAGTTCGCGGGCAGCGTGTACGACTGGTTCGCGCCGTTCCCGCTGGCGGTCGGCGTCGGGCTCGTATTCGGCTACCTTCTGCTGGGCGCGACGTGGCTCGTCTTGAAGACGGAAGGCGCGATCCGGGACTGGGCTCGCGGTTGGTCGCGCGTCGCGCTGGTCGGCGTGGCGATCTTCATCGCCATGATCAGCATCTGGACGCCGCTGGCCGACCCGCACATCGCCGCGCGCTGGTTCACCTGGCCGAACCTGCTGCTCCTCGCGCCGATGCCCATCGTGACCGCCATCCTCGTCGTGTGGCTGTGGGTGGCGCTCGATCGGGTGCACGACGCCGCGCCGTTCTTCGCCGCCATCGGCCTTTTCGCTCTGTGCTTCCTCGGTCTTGGCATCAGCCTGTGGCCACACGTCGTGCCGCCGTCGATCACGCTCTGGGATGCGGCGGCCTCGCCCAAGTCGCAGGCGTTCCTGCTGATCGGGACCCTGTTCCTGCTGCCGATCATCATCGCGTACACCGGGTGGTCGTACTACGTCTTCCGCGGCAAGGTCAGGGCGGACACGGGGTACCATTGATCGCCGGACCATGCCCCCGATGGACCTCCCGTGACCAGCGGCAAGACGATCCTCATCGCCCACGTTCGCAAAGACCCTTGATATGGCCACCTACGAAAACATCCTCATCGAGCAGCGCGGCCGCGTCGGCCTCGTCACGCTCAACCGTCCCAAGCAGCTCAACGCGCTCAACGACGCGTTGATGAACGAGCTCGCCGTCGCGCTGCCGGCGTTCGACGCCGACGACAGCGTCGGCGCGATCGTCATCACCGGCAGCGCCAAGGCGTTCGCGGCCGGCGCCGACATCGGCGCGATGGCGAGCTGGACGTACATGCACGTGTACCGGACCAACTACATCTCGCGCAACTGGGAGACCATCCGCTCGATCCGCAAGCCGGTGATCGCGGCGGTCGGCGGCTTCGCGCTGGGCGGCGGCTGCGAGCTCGCCATGATGTGCGACCTCGTGATCGCGGCCGACGACGCACGCTTCGGCCAGCCCGAGATCAAGCTCGGGATCATCCCCGGGGCCGGCGGCACCCAGCGGCTGCCGCGCGCGGTCGGCAAGGCGAAGGCGATGGACATGGTCCTCACCGGCCGCATGATGAGCGCGGAGGAGGCCGAGCGCGCGGGCCTCGTATCGCGCATCGTGCCCGCCGCGTCGCTGGTCGACGACGCGGTGGCGGTGGCCGCCACCATCTGCGAGTACTCGCTGCCCTCGGTCATGATGGCCAAGGAAGCGGTGAATCGCGCGTACGAGGGAACGCTCGCCGAAGGTGTCCTGTTCGAGCGGCGCCTGTTCCACTCGCTGTTCGCGACCGAGGACCAGAAGATCGGCATGCAGGCGTTCATCGACAAGCAGAAGCCGCAGTTCAAGCACAAGTAGAAGGAGCGGGCGTTGGACAAGGTTCGCGTCGCCGTCGCCGGCGCGGGGCTCATCGGCGTCCGCCCCATTCCGCTGGATTTTAGGACAAGCCGATGAAGAGAATCGTGATGCTCCACGGCATCAACCACGCCATGTTCGGCAAGCGCGATCCCGCGCAGTACGGGACGGTCACGCTCCAGGAGATCGACGCGGCGCTGGTCGCGCTGGGCAAGCAGATCGGCGCGCAGGTCGAGAGCTACCAGACGGACTGCGAAGGCGACATGTGCCGGCGGGTGCACCAGGCGTACGAGGACAAGGTCGACGGCGCGCTGATCAACGCCGGTGCCTGGACGCATTACAGCTACGGCCTGCGCGACGCGCTCGCGATCCTCACCTGCCCGTTCGTCGAGATCCACATGTCGAACGTCCACGCCCGCGAGGAGTTCCGCCACCACTCGGTGCTCTCGCCGATCGCCAAGGGCATTGTCGTCGGCTTCGGTGTGGACAGCTACCTGCTCGCGCTGCGCGCGCTGTGCGGCGCCGCGGGGGCGGCGAAGAAGTAAGCGGCGGTCAGGACAGCCGGCGCAGGCACGCCGGCGACAGTTGCGCGGTGGCGGTGACCCCGAGCATCGCCATGTCGCGGTCGACCTCGCTTGCAAGGAGCGCGATCGCGTGCCGCACGCCCTCCTCGCCGGCGATCGCGGCGGCGTAGTTGAACGGACGCCCCACCAACACGAAGCGCGCGCCGAGCGCGAGCGCCTTCAGCACATCGGTGCCGCGGCGGACGCCGCCGTCGTAGATCACGGGCATGCCGGCACACGCCGCGACGACCTCGGGCAGAACGCGCAGCGGCGACACCGCGCCGTCCAACTGGCGGCCGCCGTGATTGGAGACCACGACCGCGTCCGCGCCGTGCGCCTGCGCGATCCGGCCGTCCTCCGGATGCAGGAGGCCCTTGACCACGAGCTTGCCTTGCCAGCGCCGGCGGATGCGCTCGATGTGCCTCCACGTGATGTGGCCGCGCTCGCCGAATTCGCGCGCCACGCCCTTCGACAGCACCGCCACTCCGCGCTCGGCGTACGAGTTCTCGAAGTGCGGCATGCCGTGGCGCGCGAGCGTGCGCAGGAACGTGCCGGCGAGCCAGCGCGGGCGCACGAGGCCGTCCCATGCCAGCCGCAGGCTGGGCTCGAGCGGGCTCGCGAAGCCCGCGCGCAGGTTGTGCTCGCGGTTGGGGGTGGCCTGGGTGTCCACCGTGACCATCAGCGTGCGAAAGCCGGCGTGCGCGGCGCGGTCGACCAGCGCGTCGATGCGCGCATCCTCCGCCGGCAGGTAGGCCTGGAACCAGGTGTCCGGCGCCGCCGCGAGTACGTCCTCCATGCGGATCAGCGACGAGCCGCTCAGGATCATCGGAATGTTCGTCGCGGCCGCGGCGCGCGCCTGCACGAGGTCGCCGCGGTAGGCGGTGAGCGCGCTGATGCCCATCGGCGCGATGCCGAACGGCAGCGCGTACGTGTGGCCCAGAAGCTCGGTGGCGAGCGAACGGTTGCCCACGCCCACCAGCACGCGCGGCAGGAAGCCCCATTCGCGGAACGCCGCGCGGTTGTCGCTGCGCGAGACGTTGTCCTCGACGCCGCCGGATACGTAACTGAAAAGCGGCCGCGGCAAGTGACGCCGCGCCGCGGGCTCGAAGTCGTCGAGGCGGAGGATGTCGCGAAGGCGGCGCATGGCGGCACGTCCCTCGTCAGGCAACCTCAATGCAGGCCATCATGCCCCCGCGCTTGAAGCCGCGCATGTCGCCCATCTCCCCGTCCATGACCTTTGGTGATGTGCGGGGCAGGGCATGGCAGGAAAGCAGCGAGGCGGAAGCCGCACCCGCGAGTCCGGCAACGAAGCGCCGGCGCGAAGGCATGCCGATCAGATGCCCTTCTGCTTGCGCCACTGCGCGAAGGCCGCCTTGGTCTCGTCGTTCGGCGGATAGGTGCCGGCGAGCTTGGCGCCGCCCTGCACGCGCGCGAGGATGAACGCCTCCATCTTCTCCTGCTCCTCGCACTGCTCGGCAACTTCGTCGACGAGATGCCGCGGGATCACCACCACGCCCTCGTCATCACCGACGATGATGTCGCCCGGATACACCGCCACGCCGCCGCAGCCGATGGGGACGTTCTGGTCGATCGCGTGGTGGTACAGAAGGTTGAGCGGGGCGCTGCCGCCCGCGCAGTAGATCGGGAAGTCCATCTCGCGCAGCGAGCCGCTGTCGCGCACCGGCCCGTCGGAGACGAGCCCCGCCGCGCCGCGCACTTTCAGGCGCGTGGTGAGGATCTCCCCACCCGACGCGACGCGCCGCTCCTGCCGGCAATCGAGCACCAGCACGTGCCCGGGCGGGCAGCTCTCGATCGCCTTGCGTTGGGGATGGTTGGGGTCGTCGAACGCGCTCAACTGGTCCAGGTCCTCGCGCGCCGGGATGCTGCGCATGGTAAACGCCGGACCCACGAGGTTGCCGCCGGACGGGCGGGTCAGGCGCGCGATGCCCTGGATGTAGACGTTGCGAAAGCCGCGTTTGAACAGCGCGGTGCACAGCGTCGCGGTGCTGACCTTGCGCAGGCGCTCCCTGGTCCCGGCGGAGAGTTCCATGATGTTCCTTCCTGAGTTCAATGAATCTCGGGCTCGTTGACGCCACGCATGAAACGGCCGCGGCCCCTCACCCCTTCCCTCTCCCCGCACGCGGGGAGAGGGGGAGCAAGCGAGGCGTCCGAGCGCCAGCGAGGAAGGCCCGAAGGGCGCGTCGCCGAGCGACCGAGGGACGACCGACAACGCAGAGTCTCGAGCATCCCTGGACAGTTGCAGAGGGAGTGCCCGACAGGGCGGGTGAGGGGTGTCATGCGAGGCACTCGTTTCATTTCAGTGGATCTCGGGCTCACCGATGCCCTTCCCGGGGCCTTCCTCGAGGAAATCGAAGTCGCAGCCTTCGTTGGCCTGGGTGACGTGCTTCAAATACAAGATTCCGAAGCCGCGGGTGTAGTGCGGCTTGGGTGGCTTCCAGGCGGCGCGCCGGCGCGCGAGCTCGGCGTCGTCGACTTTGAGCGTGAGCTTGCGGGCGGGCACGTCGAGCTCGATGAGGTCCCCGTCCTTCACCAGCGCGAGCGGGCCGCCGACGTGCGACTCGGGAGCGACGTGCAGCACGCACGCGCCGTAGCTCGTGCCGCTCATGCGCGCGTCGGAGATGCGCACCATGTCGCGCACACCCTCCTGCAAAAGCTTCCGCGGAATCGGCAGCTGGCCCCACTCGGGCAGCCCCGGCGCGCCCTGCGGGCCCGCGCTTTGCAGCACGAGGACACTGTCCTTGGTGACGGCGAGCGCAGGATCGTCCACGCGCGCGGCCATGTCGTTGTAGTCCTTGAACACGACCGCCGGCCCCGTGTGCTTCAGTAGATGCCGCTCGGCTGCCGCCGGCTTGATCACCGCGCCGTCGGGGGCCAGGTTGCCGCGCAGGACCGCGAGCCCGTCGCTTTCGACCAGCGGCTGGTCGCGCGGGCGGATGACGTCGTCGTTGAAGACTTGCGCGCCCGCGAGGTTCGCGCCGAGGGTGTTCGCATTCACCGTCGTCGCGGACAGGTCGAGGAGATCGGTCAGCCGCGACAGCAGGCCGCGCAGGCCGCCCGCGTAGTAGAAGTCCTCCATCAGGTACTTGCCCGACGGGCGCACGTTGGCGAGCACCGGCGTCTTGCGCGCCAGCGCGTCGAAGCGCGGCAGGTCGAGCGCCACGCCGGCGCGGCGGGCCATGGCGATGAGGTGGACAATCGCGTTGGTCGAGCCGCCGAGAGCGAGCACGGTGGTGACCGCGTTGTGGATCGCGCGCGCGTCGACCACGTCGCGGATGGCCAAGTCCTCCCACACCATGTCGACGATGCGCTTGCCCGAAAGGGTGGCCATCTGCTGGTGGCGCGAATCCGGCGCGGGGATCGACGAGGCGCCCGGCAGCGTGAGACCCATCGCCTCGGCCGCGCTGCACATGGTAGAGGCCGTGCCCATGGTCATGCAGTGGCCCGGCGAGCGCGCGATGCCGTCCTCCACTTCGCGCCAGTCGTCCTCGGTGATGGTGCCGGCGCGAAGCTCCGCCCAGTACTTCCAGGTGTCGCTGCCGCTGCCGAGGAACTGGCCGCGGTAGTCGCCGCGCAGCATCGGGCCCGCGGGCACGAAGATCGCCGGCAGGTTCATCGACAGCGCGCCCATGACGAGTGCGGGTGTGGTCTTGTCGCAGCCGCCCATCAGCACCGCGCCGTCGGCGGGGTAGCTGCGCAAGAGCTCCTCGGTCTCCATCGCAAGGAGATTGCGGTAGAGCATGGTGGTGGGCTTCTGGAACGGCTCGGCGAGCGAGATCGCGGGCATCTCGATCGGGAATCCGCCGGCCTGCCACACGCCGCGCTTGACCTCGTCCGCGCGCTGGCGGAAGTGGCTGTGGCAGGAATTGATCTCGCTCCAGGTGTTGATGATGGCGATGACCGGCTTGCCCATGTAATCGGAGCGGTCGTAGCCCATCTGCGCCGTGCGCGAGCGGTGGCCGAACGAGCGCAGGTCGTTCACCCCGTACCAGCGGTGGCTGCGCAGCGCTTCCGGTTTCTTGCGGGGTTTGTCGGTCATAGGACTCTAGGGTTGGACGTAGGCGGTCTTGACGGTGGTGTAGAACTCCCTAGCGTACGCGCCCTGCTCGCGCGGCCCGTAGCTCGAGCCCTTGCGCCCGCCGAACGGCACGTGATAGTCGACCCCCGCCGTGGGCAGGTTCACCATCACCATGCCGACCTGCGCGTTGCGCTTGAAGTGCGCGGCGTGCTTGAGCGAACGCGTGGCGATGCCGGCGGTCAACCCGAACTGCACGTCGTTGCACACCGCCAGCGCCTCGTCGTAGTCCTTCACGCGTACCACACTCGCGACCGGGCCGAACACCTCCTCGCGGTTGATGCGCATCGCCGGCGTGGTCTCGGTGATGAGCGCGGGCGCCATGTAGAAGCCCTCGGTGCCGCGCGTAAGCCGCTGGCCGCCGGCGGCGAGCTTGCCGCCCTCGTCCTGCGCGATTTTCACGTAGTCGAGGTTCTGGCTGAGTTGACTCTGGTCGACCACCGGCCCGATGTCGGTGCCCGCCTTGAGTGCGTCGTCGATCGTCAGCGCGGCCATGCGCTTCCCAAGCGCCTCGACGAACCGGTCGTGGATGCCTTCGGTGACGATGAGCCGGCTCGCGGCCGTGCAGCGCTGGCCGGTCGAGAAGAACGCGCTTTGCAGGGAAATGTTGACCGCGACGTCGAGGTCGGCGTCGTCGAGCACCACCTGCGCGTTCTTGCCGCCCATCTCGAGCTGGACCTTCTTCATCGTCTCCACCGCGGTGCGCGCGATGTTGCGCCCGGTCGGGACCGAGCCCGTGAAGCTGATGGCGTCGATGTCCGGCGAGCTCACCAGCGCGGCGCCCACCACCGAGCCGCGGCCCATGACC
This sequence comes from Burkholderiales bacterium, assembly GCA_020845855.1. Taxonomy (GTDB): domain Bacteria; phylum Pseudomonadota; class Gammaproteobacteria; order Burkholderiales; family Casimicrobiaceae; genus VBCG01. Next base: position 1,247 of record JADLEZ010000161.1, on the reverse strand, counting down.
AGATTGAACACTCCCGGCGGGAGCTCGGTGCGCGAAATGATCTCGGCCAGCGCCCAGGCGCTCGCCGGTACGAGATCGGCGGGCTTGAACACGACGCAGTTGCCGAAGGCCAGCGCCGGCGCGATCTTCCACGCGGGAATCGCGATCGGGAAGTTCCACGGCGTGATCATGCCCACGACCCCGACCGGCTCGCGCGTGATTTCGACGTCGATGCCGGGCCGCACGGAGGGCACGAGCTCGCCGTGCGCGCGGATCGCCTCTCCCGCGAAAAACTTGAAGATGTAGCCTGCGCGTGCCGCTTCCCCGATGCCCTCGGGCCGGGTCTTGCCTTCCTCGCGCGAGAGCAGGGTGCCGAGCTCCTCCTTGCGCGCGAGGATCTCGTTGCCGATCTGGTCGAGGATGTCGGCGCGCTGCTGCACCCCGGCCAGCGCCCACTTCGGGAACGCCCGGCGGGCGGCAGCGATGGCGGTTTCCACCTGCGCCTTGTCGGCCTGCGTGAACTCGTCGATGACGTCCGCCGTGTTGGACGGATTGATGTTGGGCGTGGCGCCGCCGCCGGCGACCCACTGCCCGTCGATGAGGTTCAATTTCTTCATGGCGTTCGCTCGCTTTCGAGGTGATGAGGCTACGGTCACAACTTCGGGATTGTAGGGGAGCTCCCGATAGGCCACCGCTTGTCTGCCGCCCGCGGATTCCCGGCGCGCGCCGACGTTGGTAGCGTTGCCATTTCGGTGGGTTGGCGGAGCGCGCGTTACGTCGTCCCGCGATCGACGATCTCGAAGCCGACGTCGACCACGCGGGCGGGCGGCTCCCGGCCGTCGATGCGGGCGAGGATCAAGTCGGCGGCCTGCCGGCCGATCGCTGCGCGGTCCACCCGTACCGTCGACAGCGCCGGGACGGTGTGCCGGGCGAAGTCGAGGTCGCCGAAGCCGATGATCGCAAGGTCGCCGGGTACGGCGAGGCCGCGCGAGCGCGCTTCCTCCAGGGCGCCTTGGGCGAGGACGTCCGAGCTGCAAAACAACGCCGTGGGCCGGGCGCCGCGATCGAGGAGCTCGGCAAGGCCCTGCCGGCCCAGGGTGAGGGTGGAGGGTGCGGCAACCGTGACCACCTCGACGCTGGGGTCCCCTTGCGCCTCCAGCACGGCCAGGAAGCCCTGGCGCCGGGCGAGCGCGCGGGTGTCGTCGGCCCAGACGAGGCCGAAGCTGCGATGGCCCTTGGCAAGCAGATGGCGGGCGACCGCTTCGCCG
>JADLEZ010000160.1 GCA_020845855.1 Burkholderiales bacterium | reverse complement strand
CTGCAGATCAACAAGGCGGTCGGCGCAGGCCGGCTCGCGCTGCCCAAGGACGGCAACTACGACGTCGTCGTGCAGCTCGCCGACGGCTCCACGCTCGACCGCAAGGGCCACATCAATTTCTCCGACACCCGCATCAATCCCGCGACGGGCACGTTCGAGATGCGCGCGGAGGTCGCCAACCGCGACGGGCTCCTCAAGCCCGGGCAGTTCGTGCGGGTGCGCCTGCAGGGCGCCACCCGCAACAACGCGCTGGCGGTGCCGCAGGTCGCGGTGCTCGACGGCGTGCAAGGCAAGTACGTCTACGTGCTGGACAAGGACAAGGACGGCAAGGACATCGCGGCGGTGCGTCCGATCGAGCTCGGCCAGTGGGTGAGCCAGGGCGGGCAGAACCTGTGGATCGTCGACGGCGGGTTGAAGCCGGGCGAGCAGGTGATCGTCGATGGGGTCGCCAAGCTGCGCCCGGGCGCGCCGGTGAAGGTCGCGGGGGCTCCGGGCACCGCGCCGCCGGCATCACCGGCCAAGCCGGTCCCCAAGGCGTAACGGAGGCTTTCGCCGTGGCCAAGCTTCTCGCACGACCCCCGGTGTTGCCAGCCGTTGCCGGCGATCGCCGCCGGGCCGCCCCAAGGCGATCGCGTTGCGCCCTTCCCGATGCAAAAGGCGCAGCTTCGGCGACCCTTCATCCCCCGCGTCCGCGGACGCCTTTTGCATCGGACTGATCATGTTCAGCCGTTTCTTCATCGACCGGCCGATTTTCGCGGCCGTGATCTCGCTGTTCCTGGTGCTCGCGGGCCTCGCCGCGATGCGCAGCCTGCCGATCGCGCAATACCCGGAGATCGCACCGCCGGTGGTCACGGTCCAGGCGATCTACCCGGGCGCGTCGGCGCAGACGCTCGCGGAAACCGTGGCCGCACCGCTCGAGAACGCCATCAACGGCGTGCCCGACATGATCTACATGAACTCGACGTCGTCGTCCAACGGCGTCGTGCAGATCCAGGTCACGTTCGAGATCGGCACCAACGTCGACGACGCCGCGGTCAACGTCAACAACCGGGTGAAGCAGGTCGAGCCGCGGCTGCCCGAGGAGGTGCGCCGGCAGGGGGTGACGGTCGAGCGCGGCAGCTCGTCGTTCCTGCAGGTGATCGCGTTCTACTCGCCCGACGCGAAGTTCGACGACCTCTTCATCAGCAACTACGTCACGCTGAACGTCCTCGACGAGTTGAAGCGCCTGCCGGGCACGACCAACGTGCAGATCTTCGGCGCCAAGGACTATGCGATGCGCATCTGGCTCAAGCCGGATCGCCTCACGCATCTGAAGCTCACGCCGGCGGACGTGATCCGCGCCGTCAACGAGCAGAATGCGCAGTTCGCCGCGGGCAAGATCGGCCAGGCGCCCATCACCAAGGGCCAGGACCTCGTCTACACCATCACGACCCAGGGCCGGTTCTCGGACGCCAAGGAGTTTGCCGACATCATCGTGCGTGCGAACCCGGACGGGTCGACCGTGCGCCTGTCCGACGTGGCCCGGGTCGAGCTGGGAGCGAAGGACTACGACTTCAACGGCCGCATCAACGGCAAGTCGGCCACCCTGATCGGCATCTTCCTGCAGCCGGGCGCCAACGCGCTCGAGGTCGCCAAGACGGTGCGCACCACGATGGCCGATCTCTCGTCGCGCTTTCCCGAGGGACTCACCTACGCGATTCCCTACGACACCACGCGCTTCGTCGAGGTGTCGATCCGGGAAGTCGTCATCACGCTAGCCGAGGCGATGGTGCTGGTGTTCATCGTCGTGTTCGTGTTCCTGCAGAGTCTGCGCGCGACCATCATCCCGCTGGTCGCGGTGCCGGTTTCCCTGCTCGGCGCGTTCGCGGGGCTCTATGTCCTCGGTTACTCGATCAACACCCTGACGCTGTTCGGCATGGTGCTCGCCATCGGCATCGTCGTCGACGACGCGATCGTGGTGCTGGAGAACGTCGAGCGCATCATGCGCGAGGACAAGGCGAAGCCGCGCGAGGCGGCGATCAAGGCGATGCACGAGGTGACCGGCCCGATCATCGCCATCGTGCTCACGCTGACCGCGGTATTCGTGCCGATCGCGTTCCTGGGCGGCTTGACCGGCGAGCTCTACCGCCAGTTCGCGGTGACTATCTCCATCGCCGTGGTGATTTCGGGCCTCGTCGCCTTGACGCTGACGCCGGCGCTGTGCGTGATCGTCCTGCGCAAGCACAAGACGCGCACGAGAGGCCCCTTCGCGTGGTTCAACCGCGCGTTCGCTGCCGTCACCGAGCACTACGAATGGGGCGTGTCGTGGATGGTCCGGCGCGCGGCGGTCGGCGTGCTGCTGTTCGCCGGCATGGTGGCGATCACCGTGTGGCTGTGGCGGACCACGCCCGGCAGCCTCGTCCCCGACGAGGACCAGGGCTTCTACATCGCGGCGGTGATCCTGCCCGACGGCGCGTCGCTCGAGCGCACCGAGAAGGTCGTGGCCGAGGTGGAAAAGGCGATCCGCTCCAATCCGGCCAACGCCGACGTCGTGTCGTTCGCCGGTTTCGACTTCCTGGGCGGCGGCTTCCGCAACAACGCGGCGACCATCTTCGTCACCCAGATCCCGTGGGACAAGCGCCAGGTCACCGCGCCGCAACTCGTCGGCGAGCTTTTCGCCAAGACCGCGGGAATCAAGGAGGCGCTGGTGCTCGCGTTCAACCCGCCCCCGATCTTCGGCCTCGGCACCGCGGGCGGCTACGAGTTCTACCTCCAGCAGCATGGCGATGGCGGACCGAAGCGCCTCAACGAGGTGACGCAGCAGTTCCTGCAGCGCGTGAGCTCCGACCCGCAGCTCGGCTTCGCGCAGACGCTGTGGCGCGCCAACGTGCCGCAGCTTCGCGTCGACGTCGACCGCGAGAAGGCGAAGAAGCTCGGCGTTCCCATCAACGACGTGTTCAACGCGCTGTCGGCCACACTCGGCAACTACTACGTCAACGACTTCAACAAGTTCGGTCGCGCGTGGCAGGTGCTGATGTCCGCGGACCCTTCCTACCGCAACCGTCCCGACGACATCACCGCGGTGTACGTGCGCTCGGACAAGGGCGACATGGTCCCGCTGTCCTCGCTCGCAACGGTGAGCTTCTCGTCGGGGCCGGACTCGCTCGACCGCTTCAACAACCTGCCGTCGGTGAAGATCTTCGGCACCGCCGCGCCGGGTGTCAGCTCGGGACAGGCGATCGCGCGCGTCGAAGAGATCGCGCGCGAGGTGTTGCCGCCCGACTTCAGCTACGACTGGGGCGGCACCTCGTACCAGGAGAAGCGCTCCGGCGGCGCGTCGACGTTCGCCCTCGTGCTCGCGGTGGTCATGGTGTTCCTGATCCTCGCGGCTCAGTACGAAAAGTGGTCGCTGCCGCTGTCGGTGCTGATGGCGATGCCGTTCGGCATCTTCGGTGCGCTCGCCGCGATCGGCTTGCGCGGCCTCACCAACGACGTGTACTTCCAGATCGGCCTCGTGACGCTGCTCGGCCTCGCCGCCAAGAACGCGATCCTGATCGTGGAATACGCGGTGCTCAAGAAACAGGAGGGGCTGTCGGCGTCGGCGGCAGCGATCGAGGCCGCGCGCCTGCGCTTCCGGCCGATCCTCATGACCTCGCTCGCGTTCATCTTCGGCGTGCTGCCGCTCGCGATCTCGACCGGCGCCGGCGCCGGCGCGCGGCACTCGACGGGCACCGGCGTGATGGGGGGCATGATCGCGGCGACTTTCCTCGCGATCTTCTTCGTGCCGCTGTTCTTCAAGCTCATCACCGAACGGCGCCTCACCGAGAAGCGCACGCGCGCGGAGCTTTTGAGCGAGGTCGAGCACCACCACACGCTCGCGCACAAGCCGGTGCTGCACACGCCCGGGCATCCGCCGCACAGCGCGCCAACGGGAGATTGAAGATGAAGCCAGGGCTTTCTCCATCAACCCCTCACCCGCCCTGTCGGGCACCCTCTCCCCGCTCGCGGGGAGAGGGCTGGGGTGAGGGGCTGCCGGGCCGCATCCTCGCAACGCTGTGCGCAGCCATCCTCGCCGGCTGCGCCGTCACCCAGCCGGTGACGCCGAAGTACGACCTGCCGCCGGGGACCGCCACCGCCGCGCAGAACGAGCTCCTCGAGCGCTGGTGGACCGCGTTCAGCGACCCCGTGCTCAATGCGCTGGTCGAGGAGGCGTTCGCCCACAATCTCGACCTCAAGGCGGCGCTGGCGCGCATCGAGGCGGCGCGCGCGCAGGTGCTGCTCGCGCAGTCGTACCTGTACCCGAGCATCGATCTCGCCGGCAACGCGAACCGCTCGCGCATCTCCGCGAACACGTCCCCGCCGCTGCAGGCGGGCACGGCACAGACCAGCAACAACTTCAACCTCGCACTGCAGGTTTCCTACGAGCTCGACGTGTGGGGCAAGTACCGCGCGGGCCTGCTCGCCTCGAACAATGAGCTGGTGGCCTCCCAGTACTTCCGCGAGACCGTGCGCATCACGGTGGCCGCCGACGTCGCGAACGCGTACTTCCGCCTGCGCGCGGCGGACGCGGAGCTCGCGGTGCTCAAGGACACGCTCAGGCTGCGCACCGAGACCGTGCGGCTGCAGCGCGACCGCTTCGAGGGCGGCATCATCGGGGAGTACGATTTGCGCACGGCGGAAGCCGAGCGCTCGGCGGTGGTCGCCGACGTCGCGCGGGCGGAGCGCGCCATCGCCCAGCTCGAAAGCGCGATCGCCACCCTCACCGGCCGCTCGCCGCGGCAGGTGTTCACACCCGAGGTCGCCCGCGGCAACTCGATCGAGGACGCGACGCAAGTTCCGCTGCTGCCGTCGGGACTGCCGTCGGGACTGCTCGAGCGGCGTCCCGACATCCGGCGCGTGGAGGCGCTACTCGCCGCGTCCGACCTGCGTATCCAGGAAGCGCGCGCGAACTACTTCCCGCAACTCACGCTGACCGGCGCTTACGGTTTCGAGTCCGCGGCCCTGTCGAGCCTGTTCTCGCCCGGCGCGGTGATCTGGAACCTGGGGTTCGGCCTCCTGCAGCCGCTGCTCGCGCTGAAGGCAATCGAGGCGCAGGTCGAGCTCGCGCAGGCGCGGCGCAACGACACCGAGGTGCAGTACGCGCAGATCGTGCAGAACGCCTTCCGGGAAGTGCACGACGCGCTGGCCGCCAACCGAACCGCGCGCGACGTGCTGGCCGCCGAGACCGATCGCCGCAACGAGATCGCCAAGGCCTACGAGGTGGCGCAGTTGCGCTACGACGCCGGACGCACGTCGTTTCTCGAGGTCATCGACGCGCAGCGCCAGCTCCTTGCCGCGGAGACGCTGCGCATCGACGCGGCGCGCGACGCGAAGCTGTCCATCGTCGACTTCGCGAAGTCGCTGGGCGGCGGCTGGAATCCGGAGAAGTTCGAGGTGTCGCGCCGGTAGCGTGAGGGGTGCCAGGCGCACGTCGCGCGCCACTTGTGGGCAGGGTGCGTCTGCTCTACGATAGTCTGCTTCCGCTTATCAATGCTGCGCTGGTGTACGCGTTGCCGACCCTCGCCGGGACGGCGAGGATGCCCGGTGACGGTTGTACGTGTGTTGTCGACACATCCACCGACGAGGAGGACAACAGCCATGTCTTGTGAGCG
>JADLEZ010000159.1 GCA_020845855.1 Burkholderiales bacterium | reverse complement strand
CGGAGGACCCCGACGTGCCGGCGATGCTCGAGCGCATTCGCAAGTGGCGCGACGGCTACCTGCGCTGGGGCCGCGACACGCTGGGCTTCGCCGTGTATCTGTTCTACCGGCCCGGCGCGCGGATGGGGTGAGGCCTGATTCGTCCGCAAATTGCGTGTCCGCGGTCGCTGCGTCTCGGCTCCTTGCTAAAGCTAAACGACGTTGAGTTCTGCGACGGGTTGGTTGCGCCCGATGCGATCGAACGCGAGCGGCGTCAGGTCGAGGGTGGTGTAGCGTCCGTGCACGAGGAGCTCGGCCACGCCGCGCCCGACCGCCGGCGATTGCTGCAGCCCGTGCCCCGAGAACCCGTTCGCGAACACGAGGTTCGCGATGCGCGGGTGCGGTCCGACGATGCCGTTGTGGTCGAAGGTGTTGACCTCGTAGTAGCCCGCCCACGCGCCGACCACGCGCAACGCCTCGAACGCGGGCACCCGCTGCGCGAGGATCGGCCACAGCACGGGCTCGAAGCTCGCATGCTCCGGATCGAGCGGCGCGTCGTCCGGATCGTTCGCTTCGCAAGGCGATAGGCCGGTGATGAAGCGCGTGCCTTCCGGGCGGAACCACAGCCCCGAAGGATCGACCACGAGCGGGCAGCGCGCAAGCGCCGTCGGACACTCGACCACGAACACCGTGCGGCGGCGCGCGCGCACCGGCAGGTCGACACCGGCCCACGCGGCCACGGACGCGGCCCACGGCCCCGCGGCATTCACGACATGGTCCGCGCGAAGCGACCTGCCATCCGCGAGCCGGACCGCGGCGACGCGATCGCCGCGCAGGTCGAATCCCACCGCTTCCGCATGCACGTAGGCCGCGCCGAGCGCGCGCGCCTTGCGCCGGAACGCCTGCATGAGGCCGTGGCCGTCGAACCAGCCTTCGCCGGCGAGGCCGAGCGAGCCGAGAGCGACGCCCTCGGTGGCAAGCCAGGGAAAGCGCTCGCGCAGTGCCGGCGGATCGAGCAGGGCCACGTCGACGCCGAGAGAGCGCTGCAGCGCGTGACTGCACGTCAGGGCCGGGACGCCGGCTTCGGAGGCGAGGAACAGGTAGCCGCGCTCGGTGAAGCCGAGGTCGTTGCCCGCCCGGCGCAGGTACTCGATGCCGAAGCGGCCGATTGCGATGTTGATCGCGGTCGAGAACTGCTGGCGGATCGAGCTCGCCGACAGCGCGGACGACGCGCGCGCGTACGTCGGGTCGCGCTCGATCACCGTGACCCGGCCGCGGAACGCGGGCTCGGCGAGCGTGAACGCCGCGACCGCGCTGCCGATCGCGCCGCCGCCGACGATCACGATGTCGGTTTCCATGTCCGGATGGCATAGTGCCGGCAGGGAGCAACCGAAGGCAAGCCGATGCACCACCTCATCCCTACCATCGACGCCGCACGCGTGCACGCCGCGCTCGACTATCCGTCGCTGGTCGATGCGCTGCGCGCGGCCTTCATCGCGGGCGCCACCGCGCCGGTGCGCGCGAGCCACGCAGTGACCCCGGCCGGGGATCGGCTGCTGGTGATGCCGGCATGGGACGGGCAAGGACTGGGGGTGAAGCTCGTCACGGTGTTTCCCGGCAACCTCGCGCGCGGGCTCGCGAGTGTCTCGGCGATGTACGTCCTGCTGGACGGCGCCACCGGCCACCCGATAGCCCTCATCGACGGCGAGGCGCTCACGCTGCGCCGGACGGCAGCGGCCTCCGCGCTCGCGTCGACCTATCTGTCGCGCGCCAACGCGCGCACGCTGTTCGTAATCGGCGCCGGTGCGCTCGCACCCTACGTGGCGGCCGCGCATCGCGCGGTGCGGCCGATCGAGCGCGTGCTCGTCTTCAACCGGCATGGCGGGCGGGCGGCGGAGTTCGCACAGAGCGCGCACGCGGAAGCGGTCCCGACGATCGAGGCCGGGCTCGCGCAAGCCGACATCGTCACCTGCGCGACCACCGCCCGCGAGCCGCTGGTACGCGGGGCGCAGGTACGGCCGGGCACCCACGTCGACCTGGTCGGCGCGTTCACGCCCGACATGCGCGAAAGCGACGATGCGCTCATCGCGCGCGCGAGCGTATTCGTCGATACCCGCGCCGGGGCGCTTCGTGAGGCGGGTGACCTCGTGCAGGCGATGGCATCGGGTGCATTCGCGGCCGACCGCGTGCGCGCCGAGCTTGCCGACCTCGCTTCCGGCCGCCACCGGGGCCGTGCGCGCGACGACGAGATCACGCTGTTCAAGTCGGTCGGCACGGCGCTCGAGGACCTTGCCGCGGCGCGCCTGGTGGCGGCGCGCGCCGGGTGAGCGGCGGGGGGCGGCGCCCGGTGGGCCCGACTCTTGCGTTCCACTGCGCCGACGGCGTCTTCCCGCCGCCGCATTTGGCCCCGATTCGTGTCCGCCCGCCTCATCGACCGCCCCCTGCTCGCGCCGCCTGCCCGCCGGGGTTACCTTTTGCCGCGAATCGTCGCCGCGCTGGCGCTGGCGTTCGCCTGCGGGGCCCATGCCGACGACGGCCTGGCCGTCCGGTTGCGCTCGCTCGAGGCCGGCCTCCACGGGCATCCCCAGCGCGCGCGCAGCGAGCTCGCGGCCCTTGCGCCCAGCGCGGACGCCGCGCCGGCGGCGCAGCGGCGTTACGCGTACGCGCTGTACGGCCAGGCGCATGTGCTGACCGGGAACACCGCGGACGCGGCGGACCTGGCCGACCGCCTGGCCGACGAGGCGGCGAGAACGCACGACCCGGCCACCGAGGCCACGGCCCTGCTCATCCGAGGCGCGATCGAATCCGCAATCGGCGACGCCGCACGGTCCGCGGCGCTCGCCCGGGAAGCGCACGCGCTCGCCGTGCGCGCCGGGGACAACAACCTGCGTTACTGGGCGGCGCTCTCGCTCGGCACCACCGCCCGCACGCGCGGGCACACCGAGGCGGCGATGGCCAGCCTGCAGGAAGCGCTGTCGCTCGCGGATGCCGCGGACGACGCATACCGCCGCTCGAGCGTCCTCTACCAGCTTGCGTGGTTGCAGCACGGGCTCAGGAACGGACCCGCCGCGCTGGCGGCGAGCCTTGCCGCGTATCGGGACGGCGAAGCGGCAAGAAGCGCCTACGCGATGGCGAATGCCCGCATGGCGGAGTCCGGGGTGATGGAGTTGCTCGGCCGCCCCGCGCGCGAGCTCGCGGCGATGGAGGAGGCGCTCGCGATCGCGCGCACCTCACGCTCCGAAGTCGCGGAGGCCCGGGCCCTGGTCAACCTCTCCGACATCCGCCTGCGGCGCAAGCAGCACGCCGAGGCGCTCGACCTCGCGCGGCGCTCGCTATCGCTCGCGCGCACGGCGGGCGACCCGGCGCTGGTGGCGACCAGCAAAGCCAACGCCGGATTCGCGCTGCTCGGGCTCTCCCGGGTCGCGGAAGGCAAGCGGCTGGTCGACGAGGCGGTCACCGAATACGAGCGCACGGGCGCGACGGCCGAGATCGCCGAGCTCGTCGGCGAGTATGGCCGCGGCCTCGAGCAGGTCGGCGACTTCAAGGGTGCACTCGCGCTGTTCCACCGGGAGCGCAAGCTGAACGACGAGATCGCGATCCAGACGCGGCAGCGGGCGCTGCTCGAGGTCCAGGAGAAGTACGAGACCGACCGGCGCAACCAGGAGATCGCGCTGCTTGCCCGCGAGAACGAGGTCAAGACCGCCGAGATCGCCAATCGCGTCGTGATGCAGCGGATCTGGTGGCTGCTGGCCGGGCTGTTCGCGATCTCCTTCGCTGTCGTGACCGTGCTCTACCGCAAGCTGCGCCAGACCAACGCGCTCTTAGCCGGCAAGAACGCCGAGTTGAGCGTGCAGAGCACCCGCGATCCGCTGACCGCGCTCTACAACCGGCGCTATTTCCAGAGCTTCGTCGCCTCCGGGGACGCGCATCGGCAACCGCGGCGCGGCCATGGCGACAATCTGGCCAGCGCGCTGCTGCTGATCGACATCGACCACTTCAAGGAGACCAACGACCGCTTCGGCCACGCGATCGGCGACGCGGTGCTGGTCGCCGTTTCCGATCGGTTGCGCGCGACGCTGCGCGACACCGATATCGTGGTCCGCTGGGGCGGCGAGGAGTTCCTGGTGTACGCGACGACCGGGGCCGACCGGGTCGACGACATCGCGGCGCGCATCCTGCGGGCCATCTCCGCCCAGCCGATCACGCTGGACGGCCAGGTCGTCCGCACGACCATGTCGATCGGCTACATGGCGATGCCGCTGCCGCCGGCGACCACGCCGCTGTCGTGGGACCGCGCGATCGGCCTCGTCGACATGGCGCTGTACATGGCCAAGGTGAACGGGCGCAATCGCGCCTACGGCATCAAGCGGCTGGTCCGCGACGACGACGAGGTCCTCGCCGCGGCCGAGCGCGACCTCGAGCATGCGTGGCAATCAGGACTGGTCGAACTGCACGTGCTGTACGGCCCGTCGCCCGCGAGCGGAGTGAGCGCCAACGTTTCCACGTTCGAGGACGCCGATCCGCCACGCGCGGCGGGCATCCCGGCGTCGCGCCGCCCGCCCTGAAATCGAGAGATGGTTCGTGCCAGGCTCCGGTGCCTACCCGGTCAATGCGACGCCGGCGGCAACGAGGAGGATCGCGACGATGATCGCCTCGATCGCGCGCAAGACCATGATGTCGATGCCTCCGAGCGCAGCTGCTGCGGAGGTGACGAGCGAACGAAACACGGGCAGCTCCCGGCACGGTGGTGGACCGCCCAGGTCAAGCATAAGATGCGCCATGTAACCGAAGAGCACGTAGGAACAATTACTTAGATATTCAATGCGGTATTCGACTGACGTTCCACGGCAGGTTATTGTAAGAAGTATCGACAGGTTGGCGCGTTGCGCTCGGTATCCAGCGTCGCAACGCTTTCGCAATCGCTTTGCTACCCGTCGCGGCGCGCGCCGGGTGCATGCTGCACTCGCGGCTGGTATTTGCCCACCTCGGAGCGGAAGGGGATGGCGAGACGGTTCCAGCCGTTGATGCCGATGATCGCGAGCGTCAGGTCGACCAGCGCCTTCTCGTCGAAATGACGCCGGGCTTCGGCGTAAAGTTCGTCGGACACGCCGTGGGCCGGGAGCTGCGTCACCGCTTCCGTCCAGGCCAGCGCGGCCCGCTCGCGGTCGGTGTAAAACGGCGCCTCGCGCCACGCCGGCAGCACGTACAGCCGCTGCTCGGTTTCCTGCGCGGCGCGGGCATCCTTGGTGTGCATGTCCAGACAGTAGGCGCAGCCGTTGATCTGCGACACCCGCGTCTTCACGAGCTCGAGCAGCGAATGCTCGAGGCCGCAGCCGCGGACGTGGGCTTCGATGCCCAGCATTGCCTTGAAAGCCTCCGGGGATGCTGTCCGGTAGTCGATACGCTGTTTCATTCTTCCCTCCATCAATAGCGATCGATCGACAGCCCCTCGGTGTCGATCTCGGTTTTGCGCCCGGTCATCCAGTCGGCGAGGAGACGACCGGTCCCGGTCGCCATGGTCCAGCCGAGCGTGCCATGGCCGGTGGCGAGCCACAGGTTTGACACTCGGGTCGGGCCAACGATCGGCGTGCCGTCCGGCGTCATCGGCCGCAGCCCGGTCCAGAACTCCGCCTGCGCCACGTCGCCGCCCTTAGGAAACAGGTCGTTGACGACGAATTCGAGGGTGCGCCGCCGGCTCGGGTCGAGCGCGAGATCGAAGCCGGAAAGCTGCGCCGTGCCGCCCACGCGGATGCGCTCGCCCAGCCGCGTCACCGCCACCTTGTGCGTCTCGTCCATGATGGTCGATTCCGGCGCGTGGGCCGCATCGGCGATCGGCACCGTGATCGAGTACCCCTTCACCGGGTAGACCGGAATGTGCAGGCGCAGGGGAGAAACCATCGCGGTCGAGTAGCTACCGAGCGCCACCAGATAGCGCTCGGCCCGCACCGTGCCGGCGTCGGTGGCGACCGCCGACACGCCGCCACTGCCGCCGACGAGGCCGCTCACCTGTACGCCGAAACGGAAGCGGGCGCCGGCCTGCTCGGCCAGCTTTGCGAGCGTCTGCGTGAACTTGAAGCAATCGCCGGTTTCGTCGCCGGGCAGGCGCAGCGCGCCGACGAACTTCTCCTTGACGCCCGCCAGCGCCGGCTCGTAGCGCAGGTAGCCCGCGCGGTCGAGCAACTCGTACGCCACGCCGTACTGGCGCAGCACTTCGATGTCCTGGGCGGTGCCGTCGAGCTGCTTTTGCGTGCGGAACAGTTGCAGCGTGCCCTGCATGCGCTCGTCGTAGGCGATGCCCGTGTCGGCGCGCAGCGCTTTGAGGCAGTCGCGGCTGTATTCGGCCAGCCGCACCATGCGCGCCTTGTTGCGCACATAGCGCGCCTGCGTGCAGTTGCGCAGCGTCCGCAGACCCCAGATCCACATCGCCGGGTCGAGCATCAGCTTGATGACGAGCGGGCTGTGGTGCATCAGCAGCCACTTGACCGCCTTGACCGGCACGCCCGGACCCGCCCACGGCGAGGCATACCCCGGTGAGACCTCGCCGGCGTTGGCGAAGCTCGTCTCGAGCGCCGGACCGGGCTGGCGCTCGAGCACGGTGACGTCGTGGCCGTCCTTGGCGAGGTAGTACGCGGCGGTGGTGCCGATGACGCCGGCGCCGAGGATGACGACTTTCATGCCGGGGATGACGTGGCGTTGCTTGCTGTTCGTTGAAATTCTGTCATTCCGAGCGGAGCGAGGAATCTGCTTCTCGTAAGTGCCACGGCTTTGCGTCCGTTCACGCGAACTTCAACAGTCTGCCACTGGCCGTGGGCCTGCCGGATCGCGTGCGACGCGCACTTCGGGCAATACCACTGCAAGTATGTCATGCGCACCCGCCGGGCGCGGCTTCTCGATCAATAGGCACAGCCCGTTCGGGTCGGGCCGCTGCGGCGAGTGGATGACGTGCGCGGGCTGCAGGAAGATGTCCAGGACGATAGCCCGCGGGGCAGATCGTCGCCTTGATCTCGATCAGCGGGTGTTGCGGCCGCCCGGGCCCGTCAGGTGAACCCCAGATCCCTCGCGCTGCTCGGGATGACACCTTTGCGTCAGCTCCCGTCGTACTCGTCGTGGCGGCGCCACCACACGCCCGCTTCGTTGCGCCCTTTGGGGGCGCGGTCGAGCCAAGGATACATGCCCCAGAGGATGTCCAGTCCGCGCGAGTAGGTGGAATACGTGTGGTACACGATGCCGTCGTCGAGCGCGAACGCGCTCATCCCGGGCCGCTCGCGCGTGTACGTGGCCACGTCGGTCCCGGTGGACGCGGCGATTTGCGCGACCGGACCCTCGTTGCCACGCGGTTGCCATTCGCGCACGGTCTTTCCGGCGAGCGACTCGCGCGCCGGAGGCTCGCGCCGGTAGTTGTAGTCGACGCGCCCTTCGCGCTGCTGCTCCTCGCTGACCGTGACGTTGAAGTCGGCGTTGAAATCGCTGCCGAACGAGGAGGCCCAGGGAAACGTCCAGCCCATGCGCCGCCGGTACGCGAGGAGCTTCGCAAGCGGCGCCCGCGACACCGCGCACAGCGCGACGTCGTGGTTGGCGAGGTGGACCGCGAACCCGTCGAAGCCGTCCGCGATCGCCGAGCACGAAGGACATCCCGCCTTGTACTCGGGCCCGAGCATGAAGTGATAGACCAGAAGCTGCGAGCGTCCCCGGAACAGGTCCGCGAGCGCCGCGCTTCCCCCCTCGGTCTCGAATCGATACGCCTTGTCGATCCGGACCCACGGCAGCGCCTGGCGCTGCCGCGCGAGCTCGTCGCTGCGCCGCGTGAGCTCCTTTTCGGCCGCGAGCAGCGCGAGCCGCGCGGCCAGCCACTGTTCTCGGGTTCCGGTCGTGTGCATGCCCATCGTTGCCTCCTTTGCCTGCCGGCGATTGGTCGTGGGCTAAATTTAGCGTCGGCTGGCGGCAGGGTGGGAGTGACAAGTGTGGCGGGATTGGCGATGGACTCTTCGATCACGGCCGCGGCGCGCGCGCTGGCGGCGGGCGATCCCTTAAGCGCCCTGAACCGCGTCGCCTTGCGCGACGACGCGCCGGCGCTCGCGCTGCGCGGCATCGCGATGGCGCAGCTCGGCGACTTCGACCGGGCGAGGAAGCTCGTGCGCGCCGCGGCGCGCGCCTTCGGTTCGGCCGAGCCCATCGCCCGCGCACGATGCGTCGTCGCCGAGGCGGAGATCGCGCTCGCCTCGCGCGACCTGCGCTGGCCGGTGAAGGCGCTCGCCGCGGCGCGAGCGACACTCGCGCATCACGGCGATCGGGCGAATGCCGCACATGCGCGCAATCTCGAGGTCCGGCGCCTGCTTCTGATCGGGCGCCTGGACGAGGCCGAGCGCATGCTCGACGACCTCGACGCGGCGCCCCTGCCGCACGCGTTGCGCGCCGCGCACGAGCTGACCCTCGCCGGCATCGCCATGCGGCGCATGCGCGCGAAAGCGGCGCGCGCCGCACTCGCCCGCGCCCGGCGCGCCGCACGTCTATCGGGAATCCCGGCGCTCGCGTCCGAGGTGGCAAGCGCTGCGCGCGTGCTGGACTCTCCCGCGGCGCGCCTCATCGCGCGCGGCGAGGAGCGAGTCGTCGTGCTCGCGGAAGTCGAGGCGTTGCTGGCATCGAAGGCGCTGGTCGTCGACGCGTGCCGAAACACCGTGCGCCGCGGGAGCACGGCGATCGCGCTCGCACGGCGCCCCGTGCTGTTCACGCTCGCCCGCGCGCTGGGCGAAGCGTGGCCGGCGGACGTGCCCAGGGATGCGCTGGTCGCGCGCGCCTTCAGGCAGAAGCTCGCCGATGCGTCGCATCGCGCCCGGCTGCGGGTCGAGATCGGGCGGCTGCGGCGCCTCTTGCGGCCGCTGGCCGGCGTGCGCGCGACGCCGCGCGGATTCGCTCTAACACCGCATCGCGCGCGCGAAGTCGTCGTGCTGGGGCGCCCGGTCGAGGAGCGGCATGCGGCGGTGCTCGCGTTCCTCACCGACGGCGAAGCGTGGTCGAGCTCGGCACTGGCACTGGCGCTGGCAACGAGCCAGCGCAGCGTGCAGCGGGCACTCGACGCGCTGGCGGCGACAGGCAAGGTGCAGTCGTTCGGCCGCGGGCGCGCTCGCCGCTGGACCACGCCGCCGATGCCGGGACTCGCGACGACGCTGCTACTCCCCGTCTCGACGCCGATCGATTAGGATGGGGCCGTGACCCGCCGCGCGGCCGAGATCCTCCGTGAGTACGGACCGTTTCCCGGTGCCGGCCATGTGCACGGGGTCACGTTCGACGGGCGGCACGTGTGGTTTGCGTCCGGCGACCGGCTCAACGCCTTCGATCCGCGCAGCGGCGAGGCGGTGCGCGCGATCGAGGTCGCCGCGCACGCGGGAACCGCCTTCGACGGTCAGCATCTGTTTCAGCTCGCGGAAGATCGCATCCAGAAAATCGATCCGGCCACCGGCCGCGTGCTCGCCACGATCCCCGCACCCGGCGGCGGCGGCGACTCGGGACTCGCATGGGCCGAGGGGTCGCTGTGGGTCGGACAGTATCGGGCCCGCAAGATCCATCGCATCGACCCGCGCACGGGACAGATCCTGCGCACCATCGAGTCCAATCGCTTCGTCACCGGGGTCACCTGGGTCGACGGCGAGCTTTGGCACGGAGCCTCGGATGGCGAGGCAGGCGAGGTGAGGCGCATCGACCCGCGCAGCGGAGGCGTACTGGAGACCCTCGAGATGCCGCCCGGGGCGCAGGTTTTGGGACTCGAATCCGACGGTGGCGATCGCCTCTTTTGTGGCGGCGGGTCGAGCGGGACCGTGAGAGCCGTCCGCCGGCCGCGCGGGGCGGGCGGCGGCGCGCGCGGCGGGTGACGGTCACGCACCGTCTCGCGCACGCGCCGGCGCGCTTCGACGAGTGGATGTCGATCTTGCGGCGCGCGTCGTGAGCTACCAAAGCGCGCGCGCGTCGGCGCGCACGATCGGCCTCGCCTGCCTCGTCGTCACCTCCGTCGGGTGGGGCCTCAACTGGCCGGTGATGAAGTATCTCCTGACGCAGTGGCCGCCGCTGTTCGCGCGCGGTGTTTCCGGCGTCATCGCGGCGCTCGCGATCGCGGCGATCGCGCACGGCGTCGGGGAGTCGCTTGGCGTGCCGCGCGGGCAGCGATGGCGCCTCGTTGCGTGCGCGTTCTTCAATGTCTTCGCCTGGATGGGCTTCTCCACGCTTTCACTGCGCTGGCTTGGCGCCGGCCAGGGGGCGATGGTCGTGTACACGATGCCGGTGTGGGCGATGCTTTTCGCGTGGCCGATCGCGGGTAAGCGGCCGCAGCTCGCAGGTGTGACAGGGCTCGTCCTGGCGATCGCGGGCCTGGCCGTGCTGTTCGGCGGACAGGCGGGCGAACTGGGCGCGGCGCAATGGCCGGGCGTCGCGTTCGCGTTGCTCGCCGCTGCACTGTTCGCGTTCGGCACGGTGGCGGTGCGACCGGCCGACCTGCCGCCGTTCACGCAACTCGCATGGCAGCTCCTCATCGGTTGCGCACCGATGGTCGCGTTCGGTGTGGCCTTCGAGCGGCCCGACTTGCGCGCGCTGTCCGCCACCGGCGCGGGCGCCATGGCGTACATGACGGTGTTCGCGATGGGAATCTGCTACCTCGCGTGGTTTGCGGCGGTGCGCCGGCTCGCGCCGACCACCGCGTCCATGGGCACGCTGCTCACGCCGGTGGTCGGAGTCGTATCCGGCGCACTGGTACTGGGCGAGGCGCTCGGCGCACGCCAATGGGCCGCCCTCGTGCTCGTACTCGCGGGAGTCGTGCTCGCGCTGCGCGAGCGATAAGCGGCGGCGCATGCGCGAGCCAGGTGCGTGGCTATACTCTCGCGCATGCCGCGAATCGTCGTGCTGCTCCTGTGCGCCTTCACCGTTGCGCACGCCGCCACCCCCACGTTGCGCGTACCGCAGCTCGACTTCCGCGAGCGCGTGCTCGCCAACGGCCTGCGCGTGGTGACCCTCGAGGATCATTCGAGTCCGACGGTATCGGTGCAGGTGTGGTACGGCGTCGGCGGCAAGGACGACCCGCCCGGCCGCTCCGGCTTCGCGCATCTCTTCGAGCACCTCATGTTCAAGGGCACGAAGTACTTGCAGGCGGAGCAGTTCGACCGTCTGACCGAGGATGTCGGAGGCGTGAACAATGCGGCCACGCGCGAGGACGTGACCCACTATTTCGAGGTGGTCCCGTCGAACCACCTCGAGCGCCTGCTGTGGGCGGAAGCCGAGCGCATGTCGAACCTCGATGTCAACGAGGCGAACTTCAAGTCGGAGCGCGCCGTGGTGCAGGAGGAGTATCGCCAGAGCGTGCTGGCCAACCCCTATGGCCGCTTTTACGAATCGATCGCGCCGCGCTCGTACGCCGTGCATCCGTACCGCCGCGGGGTCATCGGCAACATCGGCGAGCTCGACGCGGCCACGCTCGACGACGTGCGCGCGTTCCATCGCACGTTCTATCGGCCGGACAACGCGGTGCTGGTCGTGACGGGCGACTTCGAGCAGGGGCAACTCGACGCGTGGATCGACAAGTACTTCGCGCCAATCCCGCGGCCAACGCAGCCGATTCCGCGCAGCAGCGCCGTCGAGCCGCCGCGTGAGCGCGATGCGGTGTACCGCGAGACCGGCCCCGACGTGCCGCTGCCCGCGGTGGCGCTGACCTGGCTCGGGCCGCCGGCGAGCAGCCCCGACGCGGCGGCGCTCAAGGTGGCCGCGGCTATCTTGAGCAACGGCGAATCGTCGCGTCTGCACCAGGCGCTCGTCTATCGCGACCAGATCGCGCAGCGCGCGGCGTTCAGCGCCGACCTGCGCGTCGACCCGGGATTGCTCGTCGCGTACGCCATCGCCGCCAAGGGCGCCACGCCGCAAGTGCTCGCGAAAGCGCTGCGCGCGCAGATCGAGCGCCTTGCGCGCAACCCGGTCTCCGAGCAGGAGCTCGCGAAGGTGAAGTTGCAGCTCTTGACCCAGGCGCTCGACGCACGGCAAACGCCGATCGGCAAGGCCGACGCGCTGGGCGAGGCGATCCTGTATCAAGGCGACGCACGCGCCGCCGACCGCGAGCTCGACGAATTGCAGAGGGT
>JADLEZ010000158.1 GCA_020845855.1 Burkholderiales bacterium | reverse complement strand
TCATGACGGCAACCCCGATCAGCATGCACGTGATCGACGGACACAGCGTCCACGCGACGAAGCAGGTGATCACCTCGCATCTCGTCGCGATGTACCTGCCGTCGCTTGTGAGCGGCTGGCTGATCGCGCGGCTCGGCATTGTGCGCATGATGCTCGCAGGACTTGCGTGCATGGCGTCCTGTGTGGCCGTTGCCGCAATCCTCGGCCACGCGTTCGTCCACTATCTCGCGGGTCTCGTCCTGCTGGGCCTCGGCTGGAACCTGCTGTTCGTCGCCGGCACGACGCAGCTGACGCGAACCTATGCGCCGGCCGAGCGTTTTCGCGCGCAGGGCCTCAATGATTTCGCGACTTTCACGTCGCAGGCCCTGGCCTCGCTCGCAGCAGGCGCTGCCATTGCCGTACTCGGTTGGCGCAACGTGAACCTCGCCGGCATCCCGGTATTGCTCGTGACGCTCGTTGCCGTATTGGCATGGCAGCGCACGGCCGCGCGCGACCCTGCTATGCGCTGAGAAAAGTGCGCAGCTCCGCGGTGAATGCCGGCAAATTGAAATCGATATCGTCGCGAGCCTGCAGCAGAAGCGTCGGTTGAGCGAGCAGCGGCAGCTTCTCGCGGATGCGCAGGTCGGTTGCGGGATCCGGCAGATCGAGAAATGCGACGCGACGCACCTGATCGGAGCGGGCAAGCGCGAGTTCGGTCGCGACGAGCGCCCCGCCGCCGGCAGCCAGCACATCGACGCGGCGCAGCCGCAGGTCGGCGAGGAAGTCGCCGAGCGCCGCCGCAAGCCCGGCGGCGCCGGCCGCTGACTGCGGGCCGTCCGACCCGCCGCTTCCGGGCAGGTCGGGTGCGTACACGGAACGGTCGCGGGCGATCGCGCGCATCAGCCCGGCGAACATGCGGCCCGTGGCGCCACTGCGGTGAATGCAGAGGAGCGGCGTCGCCTCGTCGAATCCGCCTCCCGCCGGCATCGCATTGTGAACATGCAGCTGCCCGAAGCGGCACTCGAAATACGCCCGCCGTACGCTCGGGTCGGGATCGTGTCCGCTCCCCGCTGTCGCGCGCCTGGCCATATCGATTTCGACTCCTTGCACCGCTGACCGTGCCGTGAACGCGAACTATAGCGATAATTGCGGCCCCGACTTGTGACCGCCACCCCAATCGAGGTACCCGCATGAAACTCTACGGCTTCCTGGCCTCGCCTTATGTCGCGCGCACGCTGCTCGTCTCGCGCTGGAAGGGCTGTGGCCTCGAACTCACGCCGCCGCCCGGCGGAAGCATCAAATCCGCCGAGTACCTCGCGATCAATCCGCTCGGGAAGATGCCGGCGCTAGAGGACAAGGGCCGCTGCCTCGCCGAATCGACCGTGATCTGCGAGTACATCGACGAGACACAGGCGGGACGCAAGCTGCTGCCCGAAGGCGCCATGGACCGCGCGCAGGCGCGGCTCGTCGCGCGGATGGCCGACATCTACGTAGTGCCGAACGTTGGCGGACTCTTTCGCAACGCCAACCCCGCCAAGCGCAATGACGCCGACGTGCAGGCTGTCCTCGCCTCGCTGCGCAAGGCGGTCGGCGATCTCGAACAGTTCATGGGTGCGGGCCCTTGGGCCGGTGGTGTCAGCCCCGGTTTCGCCGATGCGATCATGGCGCCCAACTTCTGGGTGATCTTCGAGCTACTGCCGAAATTTGGCGTGAACGATCTGTTCGCCGGTTTACCCAGGTTGACCCGATGGTACGACGCCCTCGAGGCGGACCCGGTTTCCGGACCCATGCATCGCGACTATCTGGAAGCCTTGCGGCAATTTCTGGCATCGCGGGCGAAAACCGCCTGAGACGCGCAGCGGGCTGCGCGCGATGGGCTGCGCGCAACGGGCAACGAGCGACGGGCAAGAGGTGCGGTGCGTTATTCGCCGACGAGCGTGGAGAGCGCCGAGGGGCGGTGGAAGAAGCGAGGCGGCTGCGACGTTCCCGGTCTCGATGAGATCATGCGCCGAGCGCCACCGCCCCGAGGGCACGCCGTCGCAGACGGCGCGCTCGACCCGCGAGGAGGCGGACAACGCACCGCACCTCTTGCCCGTAGCCCATCGCCCATAGCCCGCTGCCCATAGCCTGTCAGGGTGTGACGACTCCGCATTCGACGAGCCGGGCAATGGCCCGGGCCTGCCTCTCACGGAAGTAGGCGCGATCGGGGACCACGACCTTGCCCTTCTCGATCAAGCCGTTCGGCTCGCGGATGTTGGCCGCCGCGAAGCTCGCAGCATAGAGATCGAGCGCCTGGCGCGCGAGCAGGTTGCCCATGCCGGGGCGGCGTCGCCAGGCGCGCAGGCCCGCAAGATCGAGCGACGCATACGCCACCATCGACACGCCCTGCCCCGCCTGCACCATCTGGTTGCCGAGGTAATCGATGATGTCGGAGAAACCGTTGCTTGAATCAACCGGCACGTCGATGCCCAGCATCGCCGAGCAGTTGGCGGAGACCACATACGCAAGATTTTCGAGCGCGCGTGCGCGGCGCGCGATCTGCTTCGGCGTGAGCGTGACCGCCGCGACCTCGCCGGTCGAGTGCAGCAGCACTTCGGCACCGCGGATCGCATGGCAGCGCGCGATCTCCGGATAGAGGATCTCCTCCGACGCAATCGCCGCGAGCTTGCCGAGCGCGGTGTCCGCGACCGGGAACACCGC
>JADLEZ010000157.1 GCA_020845855.1 Burkholderiales bacterium | reverse complement strand
CGTCAGCTTCTGAAAGCGCGCCGGCGCTCCAGCCCGGAAGCAGTGGGGCCCCTGATCTTTCCGAGCGAATGGCGCGGCATCACAGCGAACGTCCGAGGAGTCCCAGCCCCGACACGATGAGCAGCATGCTCGTGGCTGCCTGGAACTGCCGGTTGCTCATGCGCTGGTACAGCGCGAATCCTGCGATCGCTCCGATGATGGCGAACGGAAGGAACCGCACGTCCTGCGATGCGAGCTTCGTGTCCGGCGCAGCGAGTCGCAGGCAGACGATGGTGACCACCTGCATCGCGAGGATGAAAGGCTGGTACACCGCGCGCTGCCGCAGCTTGTCCCACCCGCGCATCGAGCACCAGATCGTCACGAACGATCCCGAAAATCCGGCCAGCCCGCCCGCGATGCCGCCGAGTGCCCCTGCGGCGAGATCGCACCACGCGTTGCTGCGCACCACGAGATTGTCGGGACGGAGCACGGCATAGGTGCCATAGGCGCTGAGAAACACGCCGAGGCCGATACGGTAGACCGCGGGGTCGACGTGAAGCAGCATCCACACGCCGAGCGGCACCGTAACCGCGCCCGCCGCGATCGTCGGCCACAGCTCGCGCCAGCGGATCGACGCGCGGATCTGCCAGACCGCGTATAGCTGGATGGCGGTCGAGCAGACGACCATCGTCTGCACGGCGTGCACGGGATCGACGCGCAGGTACGCGAGCGCGCTGCCGGCGATCGCGCTGAACGCGAAGCCGACGATGCTCGACACCAGCGCGGACGTCGCGATGATCCCGGCGATCAGAAGCGTGCGCGCCGCCGACGAATCGCCATGAGCGGCCGCAGTCTCGAGCGTCGCGAACTCGTACACGAACCACAGTGCCACCAGGGCGACCGCGACGCGCCCGAGCAGCCAGGACAATCTGGAAGGCGGCATGGAAAGCTCCTCTGCTGATACCGAAGCTGAGTCTCCGGCCGCCCCGCTTTCCGATGACTTGCCGATTGCGCAACGGCTGGCGCCATCGAGCAAGTCGTTGTCGGCAAAGGGAGTTCCTTGGTGCTAAGCTCGTCGCTCGCGTTCCCTCCGCGCCGCGACGTGGCCACCCGACCGTCCCTCGCCAAGCTGACCCGGCCCAAGCTCTTCGGCGCGTTGCCGCGGCCGCGGCTGTTCGCGCTCCTCGACGAAGCCGCGGCGCGGCCGATCGTGTGGCTGGACGGCGCACCCGGCGCCGGCAAGACGACGCTCGTCGCGAGCTATCTCGAGGCGCGCCACCGTCGTCACCTCTGGTACCAGCTCGACGCCGGCGACGCCGACAGCGGCACGTTCCTGCACTACCTCCGCATCGCCTCGCAGCAGCTGGCGGGCAAGGCAGCCGCATCGCTGCCGCAGTTCACGTCGGAGCCGCAGCAGGATCTCGCGCGCTTCGCGCGAAGCTTCTTCCGCGACTTGTTCGCAGTACTGCCGGTTCCGTGTGTCGTCGTTTTCGACAACTTCCACGAGGCCGATACGACGCCCGAGCAGCGCGCGGCGCTCGCCCAGGGGCTCGAGGAAGTGCCCGACAAGGTCACGATCGTGGTGATCTCGCGTGCCGATCCTCCGCCCGAGCTCGCGCGCCTCGTCGCCAGCGGGCGCATCGCGCGCATCGGCGAAGCCGAGCTGCGCTGCACCGAGGACGAGGCCGAAGCCATCCTCGGCAGCCAGCCGGTCGACCGGCAGCAGCTCCTGCGGATCCAGCGCGAAAGCGAGGGCTGGGTTACCGCCCTCGTGCTGTTGCGCGAGCACCTTCGCCGGCGCGGCGCGACGCTCGACGAGTCCCTCGGCAAGGGCAAGGACGCGATCTTCCAGTACTTCGCGGGCGAGATCTTCAACGGCGCCCGTCCGCAGAACCAGCGCGTGCTGATGACGAGCGCGATCGCGCCGTCGGTGACCGGGCCGGAGGCGATCGCGCTGAGCGGGCAGGACGATGCACCGCGACTCCTCGAATACCTCTATCGCCATCACCTGTTCACCGACCGCCGGCGCGGTGAGCAGGTCACGTACCACTATCACGCGCTGTACCGCGAGTTCCTGTTGCAGGAGCTCGCGTCGCGCATCCCGCCGGACGAGCAGCGCGCCCTCCACGCGCGCGCCGGTCACCTGCTCGAAGCACGCGGACTTGCGAGCGAGGCGCTCGCGCTGTTCCGCGACGCCGGCGAGTGGGAGTCGATGCGCTCGTCGATCCTCGTGCATGCGCTGGAATGGGCGCGGCAGGGGCGTGCCCAGGTGCTGTCGGAATGGATCGAGGCGCTGCCGCAGGCGATTCGAGAGGGCGATCCCTGGCTCGTCTACTGGTTCGGGCGTGCGTGGATCTTCGTCCAGCCGCACAGGGGGCGTCCCGCAGTCGAGCGCGCGTTCGAGCTGTTCAAGGCGGCGGGCGACCGGCGCGGGCAGGCGCTCGCCCTGAGCGCCATCGTCAACGGCTACTACTTCGAGTGGATGACGTTCACGCCGCTCGATCGCTGGCTTCCGGAACTCAGGCGTTTGCTGGGCGAGGGACACGCGCTCGATCCCGCAAGCGAATTGCGCGCGCGTGCGGCGATGCTCGTCTCGTTGCTGCTGCGCAAGCCCGACGACAAGGAAGCGGCGCTGTGCGCGCAGCGTCTCGACGTGCTCATCGACGGCGAGGCCGACCTCACCGTGCGCGTAATGGCGGCGTCCATCCTGCTCAACTACATCAACTGGAGTACCGAAGGCGCCGCAGCGGCCCCGGTCGTCGCACGCATCGAGCCCATCCTGCGCGATCCGCAAGTCACGCCGCTGATGCACGTATGGTGGGCTTCGCAGCATTCCCACTGGCACTTCATCCACGGCCGCTACGCCGAGGCCAACGCCGTGATGGCCGAAGCGCGCGCGGTCGCGGAGCGCTACGGCCTCGAGGAGCACCTCTTCGACATCGACCACCAGGATGCCGCCGCGCTGATCAACAAGGGCGACCATGCCGCGGCCAGAACGCTCCTCGACGTCATGGAGCGGCGGCTGTCGCCTACGCGCCGCCTGCACTGGCCCTATTTACTGCACCTGCGGTCGATCCTGGAGCAACGGCTGGGGCATCGCCAGGCGGCTGCCGACATCGCCGGGCGCGCGCTCGCCATGGTGCTCGAGCTCGACATTCCGTCGATGCAGATGCCGCACTTCTTCGCTCGCCTCGCGTGGGCGCGCGCCGCGCTCGGCGACCGCGAAGGCGCGACTCGCGCACTGGACGAGGCGATCGAGCGCGCGGTGCCGGCCGATCGCAAGATGTTCGAGGAGCGGCGCATTCTGCTGCGTGTCGAGGCGGATCTCAACGCCGGCGACACGGATCGTGCCGCCGAAGGGCTCGCCGGCGTGCTGGCCGAGCGTCGTGCGCGCGACGACATGGTGTTCCTGCCGAGCCGCCCCGACCTCGCTTCACGGCTCGTGAACCTCGCGCTCGGGCGCGGCATCGAGACCGCGTACGCGCGCAAGCTGATCGCGCGTCACGGCCTCGTCGCACCGGACGATGCGTGCGCGCAATGGCCGTTCCGGTTGCGCGTCAGCGTGCTCGGCAAGTTCGAGCTCCGGCGCGACGGCGAGCCGGTGCGCTTCACGGGCAAGGCGCAACAACGTCCGCTGGACGTCCTCAAGTTCGTGGTTGCGTCGGGAACGAAGGGGGTGGATGCCGACCAGCTCACGGCCGCGCTGTGGCCGGATGCCGACGGCGCAGCGGCCAAGAGCTCGTTCGACTCCGCGCTGTTTCGCCTGCGCAAGCTCCTCGATGTCGACGACGCGATCGAGCTTTCGTCGGGGCAGGTCTCGCTTTCCCGTTCGCTCGTGCGGACCGACGTCACCGCGCTCGAGGCAGCCCTGGACTATGGCGATGCTGCGCCCGCGATGGCCGCGCGTCGCCTGCTCGACGCCTATCCCGGCCCTCTGCTGGACGGCGACGAAGCGGCGTGGATCGCCAGGCCGCGCGATGCCCTGCGTTCACGCTTCGTGCGGACGTTGATGGAACTGGGCGCGGCACTGGAACGCGCTGGCGACTGGACCACGGCCATCGACGTCTACCGTCGCGGCCTGGAAGCCGACAACCTCGCCGAGTCCATCTATCGCGGCCTCATGCGCGCGCTCGACGCCACGGGCAACCACGCGGAAGCGCTGGCTGCCTACCGCCGTTGCCGCGAGCTGCTGTCGATCGTGCTGGGACTCAAGCCGTCGGCGGAAACGCAGCGGCTGCACCGCGAGATTGCGGGCCGCGGAAGCTGAGCTTCCTCCTGCACGAAGCAAGGCTGCGACGGGGAGGACGTCGCGGAAGCGCTTCTCGCAAAAGACCCCGGCGCCGCCGCCGGAATGGCTCGCGACGGCGGTGCTCGGGCCCGTGCCTCACTGCGAGATGTTGAGCCCGCAGTGCGCCTTGCCCAGGTTGATCCAGTTCCGCTGGAGCAGGTAGTGGCGACTGCCGAGCCTCATGTTGGCCTCCGCGGGGTGACCGTTCGGATTCGTAACCGTGTAGGTCGCGCCGAACGTCCCCTCGCACTTCTCCGAGTTCTCGAGGTCGTGCCGGTCGTACCAACCACCGCCGGTGGGATTGGTCACGACGCCGCTCAACACGTGGGCCAGCCACGCCGCCATCGCATCGGCCGCGGGGTT
>JADLEZ010000156.1 GCA_020845855.1 Burkholderiales bacterium | reverse complement strand
TTTCAAATTGTTCGGCAACCGGCAAATTAGGGACGTACCCCATTTCAAATTGTTTCAAGCTGGCCTTCTTGCCTGAAACAATTTGAAATGGGGTACGTCCCTAATTTGCCGCCGGGGTACGTCCCTGATTCGCTGCCGCGTCCGGCCACCCTTGACGGCTGGCTCGCGTACCTCGAAACGCTGCACCCGAAAGCGATCGCGCTCGGCCTCGATCGCGTGCGCGCGGTGCAGGCGCGGCTCGACGCGCCGATCGAGTGTCCCGTCGTAACGGTCGGCGGCACCAACGGCAAGGGATCGACCTGCGCGATGCTCGAGTCGATCCTGCGCTGCGCGAGGTATCGCACCGGCCTGTACTCCTCGCCGCACCTTTTGCGCTACAACGAGCGCGTGCGCATCGATGGCGCGGAAGCGGACGACGCGCAACTGGTCGCCGCGTTCAACGCGGTCGAGGACGCGCGCGGGGATGTCCCGCTGACCTACTTCGAGCACGGCACGCTGGCCGCGCTCTGGCTCTTCGCGCGTGCCCGCCCCGATGCACTCGTGCTCGAGGTCGGGCTCGGCGGCCGGCTCGATGCGGTCAACCTGGTCGACGCCGACGTCGCGGTGCTGACGAGCATCGATATCGACCACGTCGAGTGGCTCGGCCCCACGCGCGAGGACATCGGTCGTGAAAAGGCGGGCATCTTCCGTGCGGCCCGGCCCGCGGTGTGCGCCGATCCCGACCCGCCGCACAGCGTGCTCGCCGCCGCCCGCGACGCCGGCGCGCGCCTTTTCGTGATCGGCAGGGACTACGGCTACGTCGACGAGCGGACGCAATGGCGCTACCGCGGCCCGCTTGGCGAGCGCTTCGGCCTGCCGGTGCCCGCGCTGCGCGGCGCCTACCAGCTCGCCAACGCGGCTACCGCGCTCGCCGCGCTCGACCTCCTGCGCGATCGCCTGCCGGTCGATGCGCAGGCCGTGCGCGAGGGGCTCCTGGCCGTCGCGCTGCCCGGCCGCTTCCAGGTGCTGCCCGGCCGCCCGGTGACGGTGCTGGACGTGGCCCACAACCCGCACGCGGCGCGTGCGTTGGCCGGCACGCTCGGATCGATGGGCTATCACCCGCAAACGTTGGCGGTGTGCGGAATGCTCAAGGACAAGGACGCGGCCGGCGTGATCGCGGCCCTGCGCCCGCGTGTCGACCGGTGGTTCGTGGCCGGCCTGCCCGGCGCGCGCGGCGGCAGCGGCGAAGCGCTGCGCGACACGCTGCGGGAGTCGGGCGTGGCGGCCACCGACATCCGCGTCTTCGCGGACGTCGGGGAAGCGTACGCCGCCGCGCGCGGTACTGCCGGGGAGGCTGATAGAATCGTCGTGTTCGGATCGTTCCTCACCGTGGCGGCGGCATTGTCCGCATCGCGAAGCGCACTTCCATGCCCCCGACCGCTCCCGAAGACGTAAACCTCGACGAGCTGCGGCGGCGCGCGCGCCGCCGGCTGGTCGGTGCGATCGTGCTGGCGCTGGTGGTGGCGGTCGCGGTGCCGATGCTCCTCGAAAGCGATCCGAGGCCGCTCGGCGAAGACGTATCGGTGAAGATCCCGCCGATCGACGAAGGCAAGTTCGTCAATCGACTGGCCGAAAAGGCCAAGGTCGAGCCAATGAAGGCGGCTGCGCCGAAGCCTGCGCCGCCGCCGGAGGTCGCCAAGGCGGAGCCGCCGCCGAAACCGGTGTCCGCGGAGCCCGCACCGCCCGCTGCGAGCGAGCCTGCTCCAGGCACGTCGCCGCCCGCACCCGACACCGCGGTCGCCAAGGCGCCCGCAACTTCACCTGCGCCGAAGGAAGCGCCGCGCGAGCCGGTGGCCGGCGAGTTCGCGGTGCAGGTGTTCGCGTTCTCCGACGACAAGGGCGCCAACTCGCTCGTCAGGAAGCTCAAGGACAAGGGCTTTCCCGCGTACAGCGAGCCGCTCGCCACCAGCAAGGGCACCCTGTGGCGCGTGCGCGTCGGCCCGTTTCCGACGCGCGAGACTGCGGTGTCGGCGCGCGAGAAATTGAAGGACGAAGGCTACAACGGCATCGTCGCTTCGGCGAAGTAGAATCAACCTCGATGCAAAAGGTGCAACTTGAGCGTCCTCGTCATCCGGGGCCTGCTCGGACGCCTTTTGCATCGACTTGCTAGATGACCGTCTTCGACTGGTCGGTCATCGGCGTGGTGGCGTTGTCGATGCTGTTCGCCTATGCGCGCGGCTTCACGCGCGAGCTGATCGCGCTGCTCGCGTGGGTGCTCGGCTTTTTCGTGGCCATCGCGTTCTCGCCCATCGTCGGCGCGTGGCTGCCGGAATTCGGCGCGAGCCCGGTGGTGCGCTACCTGGTCGCGTTCGTGCTGATCCTGATCGCGGCGCTGGCCGTGGGCGCGCTGGTTGCGTGGCCGTTGCGCAGCGTGATCCGCCGCTCGGGCCTGGGCTTCGTCGACCGCTTCCTGGGGGCGCTGTTCGGGGTGGCGCGGGGCGCGGTGCTGGTGCTGGCTTTCGTCCTGATCGCGGGGCTCACGTCCCTGCCGCGGCAGGTTTGGTGGCAGAATGCCGCGCTGGCGCCGCCCTTGGTCCTGGTCGCGATGTCGCTGGCGCCGTGGCTGCCGCAGGACTGGGTGGAACGGCTTGATTATTCACGCGAAGGCCGCAAATTCCCGCGCGTGGAGAGGAAGGCGTAAGAGCAGCCTATGTGTGGCATCGTCGGCGTCATCGCGCACACGCCCGTCAACCAGCTTCTCTACGACGGGCTCCTGCTGCTCCAGCACCGGGGCCAGGACGCCGCCGGCATCGTCACCAGCGAGGGCCCGATCTTCCACATGTACAAGGGGCCCGGGCTCGTCACCAACGTGTTCCGCACGCGCAACATGCGCGACCTCACGGGGTCGGCGGGCATCGGCCATTGCCGCTATCCCACCGCCGGATCGGCGTTTTCCGAGCTCGAGTCGCAGCCGTTCTACGTCAACTCGCCGTTCGGGGTGACCCTCGGCCACAACGGCAACCTCACCAATAGCGAGGCGCTCAAGCGCGAGTTGTGGGAGCTCGACTTCCGCCACGTCAACACCAACTCCGACAGCGAAGTGCTGCTCAACGTGCTGGCGCTCGAACTCGAGCGCGCGGCGCAGCACCACCGCCTCGATCCCGACGCGATCTTCAAGGCGGTCGCCGGCGTGCATCGCCGCTGCCGCGGCGCGTACGCGGTGGTGGCGATGATCGCGGGCTACGGCATGCTCGCGTTCCGCGATCCGTACGGAATCCGCCCGCTCATCATCGGCCGCAACGAGGCGATGGGCGGTACGGAGCACATCGTTGCGTCGGAATCGGTGGCGATCGAGCCGCTGGGCTTTCACGTGCTGCGGGACGTGGCGCCCGGCGAGGCGATCTTCGTCGATAACACGGGCGCGTTCCACGCGCGTCAGTGCGCCGAGGCGCCGTCGCTCAACCCATGCATCTTCGAGTTCGTGTACCTCGCACGGCCCGATTCGGTGATCGACGGCACGTCGGTGTACGAGGCGCGCCTGAACATGGGTGGGGCGCTCGCCGAGAAGATCCGCCGTATGCCGGAAGCGCAGGACATCGACGTGGTGATCCCGATTCCCGATTCCAGCCGCCCGTCGGCGCTCGAACTTGCGAACCGGTTGGGGCTCAAGTACCGCGAAGGCTTCGTCAAGAACCGCTACATCGGGCGCACGTTCATCATGCCCGGGCAGGCGATGCGCAGGAAGAGCGTGCGCCAGAAGTTGAATCCGGTCGGCATCGAGTTCAAGGACAAGGTGGTGCTGCTGGTCGACGACTCCATCGTGCGCGGCACGACCTCGCGCGAGATCGTCAACATGGCGCGCGACGCGGGTGCGAAGAAGGTGTACTTCGCCTCCGCCGCGCCGCCGGTGCGCTATCCCAACGTCTACGGCATCGACATGCCCAATCAGGACGAGCTCGTCGCCACCGGCCGCACCGAAGCCGAGATCGCGCGCGAGATCGGCGCCGACCTCCTGATCTACCAGGACCTCGACGCGCTCGAGGACGCCGTGCGCGCGGCGAACCCGAAGCTCGTCACTTTCGAGGCGTCGTGCTTCGACGGCAAGTACATCACCGGCGACATCACCGACGATTATCTGTCGCACCTCGCGATCGAGCGCAACGAGGCGCGCGGCCAGGCCGAGGCGGATCTGCTGCGCGAGGAAGAGAAGCTGCCGGGATAGTTATGGGTGCTCTGCCGGCGCCGAGTCGCGGGCGGCGCGCTTTCCCCACAGCCGCGACCACGCCCGCCGCACACGCGGGTCGTCGATGACAAACGAGCTCGCCAGCACCAGCAGGCCGGAGACGAGCCCGGTCAGGAGCGCTTCACCGTAGGCGACCTGGAAGCGCCCCGGATGCGACCACGCGTCCGCGCCGGCGGTGAGGACACCCATCACGGCCGCGTTGCTGTATCGGCCCGCGAACAGCCGGCCGAGCGGGGTGAATGACAGGAGCAGCGCCAGGATTCCGGTGCCGATACCGGTCTGGAGCGCGATCTTCCAATGCACGAGGCTCGCCAGGTTGGCGAACGTGGGCGCGGTCATGCTCAGCATGCAGGCGCACGTCGGCTGCGTAATGCGCTGGATGAATACGCGCGCGCGCAGCTTCCAATCCACGACGCCCATGCGATTCCCCGTGTCAAGCGGGTGGCGACCCCGCAAGCTTACGCCGATGCGGGACGCGCTGCCTTGCGGGCCTCATGGCCGATCTTCGACCTGGGGCAGATAAGCGCCATACCCCTCGGCAGCCATGTTGTCGCGGTGGACGAAGCGCAGCGACGCCGAGTTGATGCAATAGCGCAGTCCGCCCTGGTCCGGCGGGCCGTCGTCGAACACGTGGCCCAGGTGGCTGTCCCCGGCCGCGGAGCGGACCTCGGTGCGGATCATGCCGTGCGAGGTGTCGCGCAGTTCGCTGACGGCCTGGGGTGCGATCGGCCGCGTGAAACTCGGCCAGCCGCAGCCCGATTCGAACTTGGCCGACGAGGCGAAGAGCGGCTCGCCGGACACGATGTCCACGTAGATGCCCGGCTCGTGGTTGTGCAGAAGCGCGCCGCTGCCGGGCGCTTCGGTACCGTTCTGCTGCGTCACGCGATACTGCTCGCGCGTGAGCCGGGCGATCGCCTCGGGGGTCTTTCGATAGGTGGGCATGGGCTTCTCCTCGTTGCACCAGCGAACCTCGGGGCTCGGGCGCGCTGTTCGACCCCATTATGTATCCGAACCCGATCGCATACCTGGCTCGCCTGACCGGCGATAATCGACGCGATGACGCGCCCGTACATCACGCGCTTCC
Source organism: Burkholderiales bacterium (assembly GCA_020845855.1). Lineage (GTDB taxonomy): Bacteria > Pseudomonadota > Gammaproteobacteria > Burkholderiales > Casimicrobiaceae > VBCG01. Next base: position 1,213 of record JADLEZ010000156.1, on the reverse strand, counting down.
ACAAGGTGGTATTGCCGCTGCCTCCGCGGCGGCTTACGGGCCGCGAGCGCGCAACGATGGGTCTCGCGCTGCTCGGCTCGCTGCTGATTCATGCATTGCTGTTGAGCCTGATGTTCGGCGGCGATGGGCTCGGGCTTCCGGCCTTCGAGTTCCCCTGGCGAGTGCGGCGGACCGGCGTTCCCGATCTGCGCGTGGTGATCGCCCCCGAACGCGACCTGCCTGCGGAGGTGCCGGTCGAGTCCATAGCGAAGCCGCCACCGATGGCGACTCCGCCTGTATCGCCCGCGCCGCGGCCAAGATTCACCGCCGTGGACAGGATGTCCGGGGGTGCGTCATTGGCGCTGGCCGACGCGAAACCGGTGGCGACGCCGGCGAAGGCGACCATGCTTGCGGCAGAGCGCGATGCCCCGGCCCGGCGATCGACTGCGGAAGCGGTCAAAGCTGAAGATCCCGCCACACCGGACATCGCGGCGGTGCCGGATGCTTCCAGTCCGGAGAGGGTACCGTTCGCGGCGCCGGATGCCGGGATGGTGCCGGACGCGCGGGAGCAGGACGCCGCGCGTCAGGAAGTCGTGCGCGCCGAGGCTGCGCGGCTGGAAATCGAACGCGAGCAAGCGCGGCAAGCTGCGGCGCAAGTTGCGTTGCAGCGGCAGGAGGCCGCGCGGCAGGAGGCCGCGCGGCTCGAGACGGAGCGCGAGCAAGCGCGGCAAGCCGCAGCGCAGGCCGAATTGGCGCGGCAGGAGGCGGCCCGTGAAGCCCTTCGCGCCGAAGCCGAACGACAGGAGGCAGCTCGCGCCGAGGCCGCGCGACAGGAAGCAGACCGCGCCGAGGCAGCGCGACAGGAGGCGGCCCGCGCCGAGGTGGCGCGTCAGGAAGCAGACCGCGTCGAGACCGCACGCCAAGAAGCGGTTCGTGTCGAGGCTGCGCGTCAGGAAGCAGTCCGCGCCGAGGCCGCGCGACAGGAGGCGGCCCGCGCCGAGGTGGTGCGTGAAGAGGCGGTCCGCGCCGAGGCCGCGCGACAGGAGGCGGCCCGCGCCGAGATGGTGCGTGAAGAGGCGGCCCGCGTCGAGGCCGCGCGTGAGGAGGCGGCCCGCGTCGAGGCAGCGCGGGCCGAGGCAGCGCGGGCAGAGGCAGCGCGGGCAGAGGCAGCGCGGGCAGAGGCAGCGCGGGCAGAGGCAGCGCGGGCAGAGGCAGCGCGGGCAGAGGCAGCGCG
>JADLEZ010000155.1 GCA_020845855.1 Burkholderiales bacterium | reverse complement strand
GCCTTGCCGGCGAGGTCGGCATGGTGCAGGGCGGCGCGCGCTTGGGCGAGGAAGGCCTCGCCCGCCTCGCTGAGCGCGATGCGGCGATTGGCGCGGATGAACAACCGCACGCCCAGGCGCTCTTCCAGGGCGCGGATGAGTTGGCTCAGCGCCGGCTGCGCGATGCCGAGGCGCTCCGCGGCGCGGCCGACGTGCAACTCATCGGCCGTGGCGACGAAGTAGCGAAAGTGGCGAAAATCCATGGTTTATATCGATACGAATTTACTTATCTAAAAGACTCTAATTATGCCATTGATTATATGGATTAGAAAACCCAGAATTCACCCTGAGCGCGGCGCACATGTGTCGCCGCGGTTTTCTCCTGGCGGAGGGGACCACTCCTTCCGCGCACACGCAGGCCGGCACAGATCATGACTTCGATCCCGCAAAGCTTCTTCTCCCGCCCCCTCGTCATGGTGCTGCTGGCCAGCTTCTGCGGCCTGCTGTGGGGAAGCTCATATCCGGCCATCAAGCAGGGCTACGCGATGTTCGACATCGCGCGCCACGATGTCGCGAGCCAGATGGTCTTCGCCGGCGTGCGGTTCGCCGGCGCAGGCTTGCTGCTGCTCGTGGCCTGCCTGGTCGCGGGCTGGCGCCTATCGCTCTCGCGCGCCGGCTGGCTGAGCGTGACCGGCCTCGGGTTGAGCCAAACCACGCTCCAGTACATCTTCTTCTACATCGGCCTCGCCAATGCAAGCGGCGCCAAGAGCTCGATCATGAACGCCACGACCGCTTTCTTCTCGGTGTTGCTGGCGCACTTCATCTATCACAACGACCGGCTCAGCGGTCGCCGTGCGCTGGGCTGCGCGGTGGGTTTCGCCGGCGTGGCAGCGGCCAACTTCGGCCCGACCCTGCTGCAGCCGGATTTCACCTTGGCCGGCGAGGGTTCGGTGACGCTGGCGGCCTTCGTCGTGTCGGCCGCGATGATCTACGGCAAGCGCCTGTCGCAGCGCATCAACCCGGTCGTGATGACGGCCTGGCAGATGAGCATCGGCGGCGCGGCGCTATGGCTGGTGGGCTGGCTCGGCGGCGGGCAGATGGGGCATTTCACCCCCGCCTCGGCCGCACTGATGCTGTACCTGGTCTTGCTGTCGGCGCTGGCCTTCGGCATCTGGAGCGCGCTGCTCAAGCACAACGCGGTGGGCAAGGTCAGTGTGTTCAACTTCCTGGTGCCGGTGTTCGGCGTGGCCCTGTCGGCCATCTTCCTGGGCGAGGATGTGTTCGCCTGGAAGAACGGCGTGGCGCTGGTGCTCGTGTGCTGGGGCATCTGGCTGGTGACGGCGGAGCGGCGCCCGGCCGCATCGCCCGTTGCCACGCACCCGCCGCGTTGCAGCGCGCCAGTGCGCGCGGCCGTGGCAAGGCGTTGATTCGCTCCTGCGTCGCTAGTAGCCCTAGTAACGGGGCTTGACCTGCTTCCACTCGGGCTTGTAGCGCCGCATCTGCCTCACGTCGTCCCGTTGCCGGATGTCGATCGAAAGGAACAGCTCGTGGAGCTTGCGCAGCTGCCCGTGGTCGATCTCCACCCCCAGTCCCGGGGCTTTGGTGATCGTGACGCAGCCGTTGCGAATGGGAAGCTTGCCTCCCGCGATGACCTCCTCGTCGTCCTCCTGCCACGGGTAGTGCGTATCGCACGCATAGGTGAGGTTCGGCACCGCCGCAGCCACGTGCGACATCGCCATCAGGCTGATTCCAAGATGGGAATTCGAGTGCATCGACACCCCGAGTCCGAACGTATCGCACATCCGGGCGAGCGTCTGGGTGTCCCGCAGACCCCCCCAGTAGTGATGGTCGGCGAGAACGATCTGAACGCTGTCGAGCTCGACGCTGCGGCGAAACTCGCTGAAGTCGGTGACGACCATGTTGGTCGCAAGCGGCAATCCGGTGCGGCGGTGCAGCTCGGCCATGCCTTCCAGGCCCGGGGTCGGATCCTCGTAGTACTCGAGGTCGTCCCGCAGCAGCGCCGCCACGCGCAATGCGGTTTCGAGCGACCAGTTGCCGTTGGGATCGATGCGCAGCCCTCGCCCGGGAAACGCCCGCTTGAGCGCCTTGATGCACGCCACCTCGGCGTCGGGCTCCAGCGCACCGGCCTTGAGCTTGATGCTCTCGAAGCCGTTCTGGTCGATCATCCGCCGCGCCTGCCGGACGATCTGCTCGGGTGTGAGCGCTTCGCCCCAGTCGTCCGGGGGATACGGAGAATCGATGTGCTCGCGATACTTCAGGAACAGATAGGCGCTGAAGGGTACCTGTGTGCGCACCGCGCCCCCGAGAACGTCGACCAGAGGCGCACCGAGGTGACGCGCCTGCAGATCGAGCAGGGCCACTTCGAACGCCGAATACGCGTTGGCCACCTGCTTGCCCGGGTGCGAGCCGGGAGCGAGCTCGGCTCCGGCGGACGCGGGCTTGGCGCGGCCGACGGCGGCCGTGACTCGCGCACGCAGGCCATTGAGGTCGAACGGATCCAGCCCGACGAGCTCGCTTGCAAGAGACTGCAGCACCGTGAGCACCGGCGCGTCCCCGTAGCTCTCACCCAGTCCGACGAGACCATTGTCGCTCTCGATTTCGATGATCGAGCGAAGCGCATAGGGCTCGTGTATGCCGCTCGCATTCAGAAGCGGCGGGTCCTTGAACGCAATCGGGGTGACGGTGACGTGTCTGATCTTCATTGGGCGCGAGGGTCGACCGCGCGCCGGCGAGCGCGCCGGTCGACGAGCAAGGTCAATCCACCTTGATGCGGGCCTCCTTCACGACCTTCGCCCACTTGGCGATTTCCGCCTTCTGGTATTCGGCCAGCGATTCCGGCGACCCCCCGTCCGGCTCGACCGCGAGCTGGGCGAGTCGCTCTTGTATTGCCGGCGTCTTCATGGCCTTGGCGAACTCCGCGTTGAGCTTCTGCACGATGGGCTTGGGGGTCCCGGCCGGCGCGAAGACTGCCTGCCACGACGCCACCTCGAAGCCCTTGACGCCAAGCTCCGCGGCGGTCGGCACGTCCGGCAACGCCGCGAGCCGCTTAGGGGCGGCGACGAGCAGCGGGCGCAGCTTCCCCGCCTTGATCTGCTGGCCCACCACAAGCAGAGTGTCGAACATCATCGGCACGTGACCCGCGACCACGTCGCCTACCGCGGGACCACTGCCTTTGTACGGAACGTGCGTGAGGTCGATGCCGACGATTCCCTTCAAGAGCTCGGCCGCCATGTGCGGCGACGTGCCGCTGCCGGGAGTTGCAAAGGAGATCGACCCGGGCTTCGCCTTCGCCGCCGCGACCAGGTCCGCGAACGTCTTGTACGGTGTGCCGGCGCCGACCACGAGCACCAGCGGGCTGCGCCCGATCATCACGATCGGCTCGAACGACTTCACCGCGTCGTACGGCATCTTGGGATAGACGCTGGGATTGATCGAGTGCGAGCTGATCGTACCGCCGAGGATCGTGTAGCCGTCGGGCGCCGCCTTGGCGACGAAGTCCGACCCGATGTTGCCGCCGGCGCCGGGCTTGTTTTCGACGACCACCGGTTGCCCGAGCGAGGCGGCGAGCTCCTTGCCCAGGAGTCGCGCCAGCGTGTCGGTGTTGCCGCCCGGCGCGAACGGCACGACGTAAGTGATGGGCTTGCTCGGGTACGGCGCCTGCGCGCCCACGTTCGCGGCAAGGCCCGCCAATGCGGCGCACAGCGACGCGAGCGCAGCGCGTGTCCAGTTGCTTGCATGCATGTCGTCGTTCCTCTCTTGGTTAAAGCACCTGGCCGCGGCAGGTGTGGTACTCGGCGCTCATTAAATCATGCCTCCGCGCGGGACACGAGCTATCGGGCCGGCTGATGGGGCCCATCGAGAATAACGATTGGGAATCGGCGATCGATGACGCTACTCTGCCTTCATGCGCGCCATAGGCGCGGTTCATCATCGAGGTGTCGACATGGAAATCTATCCCGGCTCCGTTCGCGAGTACTCCCGCGAGCTCACGCCACGCGTGATCGCTTCCAGCCTCTGGCTGCGGCTGGCCGCCGTCGCCCTGTTCATCGCGGCAGGTGCGTCCTTCGCACTGGTCATCGGCGAAGCCACACCCCTCGCCGCACTCGGCTTGATCATCGGCGCGAGCTACGTCGGCGTCCATGCCGTGCGGCGCTTTCGCAAGCTGATCGATCACGACGGCGCTGCGAAGGCGATCGAAGGCACGTCCAGCCTTGCGATGCCACGCATGAAGACCGCGTAGCGCGTCGAGCGCGCGCGCGGTCCACGCGCAGCACAAGCTCCGGCTATTTCTTCTTGGCCGGCGGCAGGTCGGTGCACACGCCCTCGAAGGCCTCCGCGGTCATGCCGATGGACTCCGCGAGTGTGGGGTGCGGGTGGATGGTCTTGCCGATGTCCACCGGGTCGCAGCCCATCTCCACCGCGAGGCACACCTCGCCGATCAGATCGCCCGCATGCGTGCCGACGATGCCCCCGCCGATGCAGCGGTGGGTGGCGTCGTCGAAGATCAGCTTGGTGAAGCCTTCGTCGCGGCCGTTGGCGATGGCGCGCCCCGAGGCGGCCCACGGAAACACCGCCT
>JADLEZ010000154.1 GCA_020845855.1 Burkholderiales bacterium | reverse complement strand
GCCACTGTTTCGCTGTTGACGTACGCGACGAGGATCGCCGCGGAGAGTATCGCTGCCGCGATGCCGATGCGTTCGACCGTCCTGCTCTGACCGACGTGGTACGCGCGGGCGCGCTCGGTGCGGTCCTGGCTGATAAGGTCGCGGAGCTCGCTTGACCGCTTGAGCAGCGCGAGGCTGAAGAAGACCACGGCCGCGTAGGCGAGGAGCCAATTCGATACCGGTACGTCGATCGCGAGGCCGCCCATGTACACGCGCAGGGTGTAGAGCGCCGCCAGCACGGCAACGTCTATCCAGGCGAGGTGCTTAAGATACAATGAATATCCGCCCGTCAGCGCGATGTACCCCAACAACGCGTACAGGAACGGCAGCGGCAACGTCGCCGCGAGGAGGATGCCGAGCGCCAGGAGAATCAGCGCTGCTGCCGCAGCGAGCGGGATCGACAGGATGCCCGAAGCGATCGGCCGCTTGCGCTTTTCGGGATGCCGCCGATCCGCTTCGAGGTCCAGGAGATCGTTGAAGAGATAGGTAGCCGACGACACCAGGCACATCGCGAGCACGCCCAGGGCGACCGCAGCGACCGCACTGGCATCGCCATATAGGTGCGCCGTAAGGAGCGGCACGGCCAGGAGGAGGTTCTTGACCCACTGGTGCAACCGCAGGCCGGCCACGAGCGCCGACAGCTCGGTCCGCTCGGGCGGAAATTCGCGCTCGATGGTTACGCGCGCACCCACCTGCTTGCGGAGCGCCCCTTGGGTATTGACCAGAATGGCGGACCCCGCAGCGCGCCAGACGGGGACGTCGGCGCGCGAATCACCCGCGTACGTGAAGTTTCCTGGCCCATAGACCGCGCAAAGGCGATCCGCTTTGGCGAGGCCCTTGAGGTTCGTCGTCATGTCGCTCGCGTGAATCGCGGAGAAGATATCCAGATGCTGCGCGATCCTGCGCGCTGCCTTGATCGAGCTGCCCGTGGCCAGCACGATGGTCCGGCCGCGCTGCCGCTCACTGCGCAGATACTCGAGGAACGCCGTGTGGTACGGCATCAACGCCGGATCCATCGGTGCCGCGTCGCTCATGCGATCCTTGAAGTATCTGCGCCCCCGGGTTACCCATGCCAGCATCGCCATGGCCTTGAACGGATTCTTGCGCAGAACGAAAAAGACCGACTCCCAAAGCGTGTCGGATCGAATGAGCGTCCCGTCCAGGTCCACGCAGATGGTCCGCGGTACGCCGATGCTCTCCTGATGCTCGGATTCTGCCCGGTGTCCCGGCACGTCGCCTCTGCCCCGCGTTCTTCCGATGACACTCGAAACTGACGGCGCAGCGCCGCACTTCCGCGGCGCGATTCGCCTCCTGTACTGGCTCATCGTCGCGCTCGCTGCCGCCTCCTTCGCCGCGGCAACCGTCCCCGCGCTGGTGAACGGATTCTTCGGCGTGAGCCAGTTTCAAGACGACGCATTCTACTATCTCGTGCCCGCGAAGAACTTCGTGCGCAGCGGCGTCATGTCCTTCGACGGCGTGAATCCCACGAATGGATTTCACCCGCTATGGATGGCCGCGGTGACGCTGCTCGTATGGGTGACGGGTGCCGATGCGCCGCCCGAGACGCATGTACTCGCCGTCAAGGCGCTGGAAAAGCTCATCCTCGCGGCGGCGATCGTCGCCTGCCTGCGATTTGCGCAGCAGGCCATCAAGCGCAGCGAGCCATGGAGCCTGGGCTATCTCTTCGTCGCCCTCCTGTTGCTGTTTCCGCTTTACATCGTCTTCGAGCAGGGCATGGAGACGACGCTGCTCGTGCTCCTGTTCGTCGTCGCGGCCAACGCCTTGTTGCGCGGGCAGCCGATTCGCCTCGGAATCGCTCTCGCCGCGCTCTTCCTGTGTCGGCTGGATACGGCGCCGCTGGTGGGATTACCCCTCGCCCTCTGGATGCTCGTGCGGGGGGACGGCCCGCGCCCGGTTCGGGTGCTTGCCATTGTCCCGTTGCTGATCGCAGGCGCGGCGATCAGCGGGCTGAACCTGCTCTGGACCGGTCACGCGGTGCCGATCAGCGGCGCCATCAAGTCGTCGTTCCCCTTCCCCGCCTGGCATGGCGGCTTTTTGCGCGAGCCGCTGATCATCGCGCGGCTGCACGGCTGGGGGACGTTCTGGCACGGCATCAACATCATCCTCACCGGTGGAGTCCTGTTGACCGGGTCCGTATTCGTCGCAGTCGGCCGCTACGAAGATCGCGGCAAGGAGCGACTCGCCATGCTCGCTCTGGTCGGATGGCTGCTGCTCGCGAACCTGCTGCTTTTTCAGAAGTGGGAGAAAAGCATCGATCCGCGTTACCTCGCCCTTCCGATGACGGTTGCGCTCCTGGTGCTCGGCAGTTCCCTGCAGGCGCTGGTCGCGAGGAGCCCGATGAAAGTCGGTCCTGCCCCGTCGCATCCGCAGGCGATGCGCATGGCACTGCTGCTGCTGGCGATCCTGCCGCTGTTCGCGCTCACCACACTGTCCTGGGCCGGGCGCTTCGCAAGCTCGCTCGCGCTGCGCCAGGATCCTGTGCGCGACCTGTTTCGCGAGGTCGATCACGTCCTTCCTCGGGACGCGGTCATCGCCGGAACGGACGTGGGCGCGCTCGCGTTCTGGACGCGGCGGCGGGTGGTCAACCTGGATGGCGTGATGAACGATTTCGCGTTCCAGTCGCGCGTTCGCGATGGTCAGCTCCGCGCCTATCTGCGCGAGCACGGCGTCTCGCACATCGCCACGCCGCTTTGGGATCGGGCGCCGAACCACACCGGGCGGCCGGTCGAGCCCATGTACCGATCCTTGGTCGACGCCAAGGCGGCCGCCGGTCCCGGCTACGAGTGCCACCCCTACTACGTGTACTCGTACGTCTATTCCGCGTTCTCCGACCGCTTCTGCTTGAGCGGCTCGAACGAGGTGTTCCGCCGCCACTGGGGCAAGGATGGCAACGTCAACGTAGCGTACGTCGTGTACGCATTGCCGTGAACCGGCTCGGTATCATAAGCGGGTACCAAGGGGAGCCGGGTCGGAAATCATGAGTGAGCTCCAAACGTGGGGACGCTATCGACGCACTCCGCAGAAGTCCATCGACCACGGCTGGCGCGATGCGCCGCTGCCGTCGCCCTCGCTCGGGACCATGCTGCCGTACGGTCAGGGACGCAGCTACGGCGATGTCGCCCAGAACAGCGGCGGCCGGCTCGTCAGTACGCGCAACCTCGACCGGTTCATGAGCTTCGACAGCGGGACCGGCCGCGTCCGCGCCGAATCCGGCGTGCGGCTTTGCGACATTCTCGAGGTCGCAACGCCTCTCGGATGGTATCTTGCCGTCGCTCCGGGAACGCAGTTCGTCTCGCTCGGCGGCGCGATCGCCAACGACGTGCATGGCAAGAACCACCACCGCGCCGGCACCTTCGGCCATCATGTCCTGCGCTTCGAGCTGTTGCGTTCCGACGGCTCGCGCCTTTTGTGCTCGCGCGACGAGCACCCGGATTGGTTCGCCGCCACCGTCGGCGGGCTGGGGCTGACCGGACTCGTCACCTGGGCGGAGATCTCGCTGCGCCGGATCCGCAGCACACGGGTCGATGTCGAGACGATTCCGTTCGCGAGCCTGTCCGAGTACCTCGCGCTCTGCGACTCGTCGGACGAGACGCACGAGTACACGGTGGGCTGGTTCGATTGCTTCTCCTATCACGGTGGCCGCTTCCGCGGCCTGTTCACGCGCGCCAACCACGCCGACGCCTCCACCCCGGGGACGCGGCCAGCCCGCGCACTGGCCAACGTTCCCTTCGAGCTTCCGCTGAACGTCGTGCGTCCCGTCGCCATGCGCATGTTCAACCGGGCCTATCACCGCCTCGGCCGCGCCCACGCCGGGAGGGTCGCCACGATGCCGCTCGACCGGTTCCTGTATCCGCTCGACCGCATCGGACACTGGAACCGCCTCTACGGGAAGCTGGGCTTCCTGCAGCTCCAGTGCGTGATTCCGCTGGAGCAGGCGCGAAGCGGAATCGAGGAGCTGCTCGACCGCATTGCGGCTGCGCGGCAGGGAACGTTCCTCGCCGTGTTGAAGCGGTTCGGCGCGCATCCGCCCTGCGGCATCCTGTCGTTCCCGCGCAGCGGGGTGACGCTAGCGCTCGATTTCCCCTATCGAGGCGACGCCACGTTGCAGCTTTTCGATGCACTGCATGACAGCGTGCGGCGGCACGGCGGCCGCATCTATCCTGCGAAGGACGCCTGCATGACCGCGGCCACGTTCGAGGCCGGGTATCCTGATTGGCGCAGGCTCGAGCCCTTCGTGGATCCTGCGTTCAGCTCGGACTTCTGGGCCCGCGTCACTTGCGGACATGCGAAGTGACGGACGCGGGCCAAGGGATCGCCATTTTCGGCGCGACGTCGGCGATCGCCCAGGCGACCGCACGGATCTTTGCCGCCGCCGGCGCCCGACTTTTCCTCACCGGACGCCAAGGCGAGCGTCTGGCCGCCATCGCCGCCGACTTGCGCGTCCGCGGCGCGTCCGAAGTGCATGTCAGGATCGCCGACTTCAGTGCCATCGACGGCTGGGCCGCGCTGTGCGCGAGCGCGAAGGACGCCCTGGGCACGATGGACGTCGCGCTCGTCGCGCACGGCAGCCTCCCCGACCAGGAAGCCTGCGAGCGTGACGAACAAGCGTTGCACGACGCGCTCGAAGTCAATTTGTCGAGCCACGTGCAGCTCCTCATGGCGCTCGCCCGCATCCTCGAGGAGCAAGAGCGCGGTTGCCTCGTCTCGATCGGTTCGGTCGCCGGCGATCGGGGCAAGCGCCGGAACTACGTCTACGGCGCCGCCAAGGCCGGCGTCGCCGCGTTCGCGCAGGGCCTGATGGGACGCTTCGCGCGAACACCGGTGCACGTGCTCCTCGTAAAACCGGGGTTCGTCGATACTCCCATGACGGCAGGATTTGCCAAGGGGTTGCTCTGGATCCGCCCGGATCAGGCAGCGGCGGCGATCGTGCGCGCGATCCGAAGACGACGGTCGACGGTCTACGTCCCCTGGTTCTGGCGCTGGATCATGGCGGCGCTGAAGATCCTGCCCGATCGG
>JADLEZ010000153.1 GCA_020845855.1 Burkholderiales bacterium | reverse complement strand
CGACCAGCGCCTCGGTCATGCGCGCGCGCTGCAACGCGACCGCGCATTGCGCCGCGAGCGCGATCGCGAGCGCCTCGTCGGCCTCGTCGAACGACCCGCCTTCCTTGTTGAGGAGCTGCATCACGCCGACCAATTCGTCGTGGTGGTCGACCAGCGGCAGCGTCAGCATGCAGCGCGTGCGGTAGCCCGAGGCGCGATCGACTGCCGCGTCGAAGCGCGCGTCGGCGTAGCAATCGGGAACGTTGATGATCTCGCGCGTGCGCGCGCACGCGCCGACGATGCCGGCGCCGAACGGAACGCGCACGGGATCGAGGCCGGTCGCGACTTCGAGCACGAGCTCGTTCGCCTTCGGGTCGTGCAGCCATACCGACCCGCGGTCGGCGTGCAGCACCTGCTTCGCCGCGTGCACCACTTCGGCGAGCATCGTCATGAGGTCGAACGGCGCCGCCAGCGCGCTCGTGACGCCGAGGATCGCCTCGAGGTCGCGCGCCGGCAATCCCCGTTCCCGCGAGCGGGCCGCCATGCGGCGGGAATGTAGCAGCGATCCGGCCGACGGTCGCGCCGTCAACCGGAACGGTCCGGGCGCGGGACCGCGACCGGCATCGTCATACGCGGGCTAAGTGCGGATCGCTACAGGCTCCGGCTCGCGTGATTGCAGGAGGACGGGGACGAGGCGCAAGGCGAAGATCGCCAGCGCGAACCACGCGAGCGTACCGCCGGCGATAGCCATCGCACGCAGGTCGAGGGCGAGGCCGGCCATGAGGAGCAGCGTGCCCGCGTGCGCGAGGCCGAGCTGCGCCCATGCCGCCCATCCGCCCCGGATGGGACTGCCGGTGAAGCGCGGCAGCAGGTGCTCGCCCAGCCCGAAGGTGAAGAAGCCGGCGAATCCCAGTCCGAATGCGTGCAGCGCTGCGCCTCGCCACGCGCCCTCTCCCGCAAGACCGCCGCCGAACACCAGCGCCGAGCCGGCCATTAGCAGGTACACGGCGGCGGAGGCGATGAACCAGGCGCTCGTCGCTTCCAGCGTGAGGCCGACATAGTGCGATGCATCGCGCTCGCTGCTGCGGTCATCGGCCGCGGCCACCAACCCGGCCGCCTCGCTCGGCGATGGAACGCCGAGGTGGCTCAGCGCACCGTCGATCACCGTCGCCGGAACGGTGCGCACCCCTACGCGCGCGACGACTGCGCGGCCTTCGGGCTGGCCCACGTCCAGCACTTCGAAGGCGATCGCCTTCTTCCGCGCCACGCCCCGCCACACCTCCTCGGCGCTGCGACAGGGCGTGCACCATTCCGAGACCAGCAGCTGGACCTTCACGCCGTCACTCGCTGCAGCGCATGCACTGCAGCCCGTACTTGTCGACCCACGCCTTCAGCGCATCGATGGCCGCCGGGCCGCGGGTCAGCCGCTGATAGGCGGAATCGAGGTCGTCGGGACGCAGCACGACCAGCCACGCATCGGTGTAGGGCGCGACGTTGACCAGTCCCGGGTCGTTCTCCACGGCGGGATTGATGGCGACGAGCGTCGCGTCGAAAGGCGCCGGCACGCCGCCCACCCACTTCCCGGATTCCAGCGTCGCCAGGCTGCGGCCTGCAGTGCGGTGCGTGCCGATCCTGCGGAACGTGGCGGCGACCACGCGGCCCGCCATCGTCTGCGCGGGATCGGTCATGCCGACGGTGAACGTGCCGTCGTCGTTGGGCCGGGCCCAGAGGTAATCGAGGTCGTACCAGAGGTCCTCGGGCAACTCGCAGCCCTGATACTCCGCCATCGGCTATCCCCGCCGCGCCCACGGCCGCACGGTGGCGACCACGTTCAGCGTGAACAACGCGAGCCCCGCCCACGCGAGCGCACCACCGAGACGCGCCACGATCGCGGGCGCGCCCAGCCATCCGGCGACCATCGCGACGAGGCCCACGTTGACGAGCGCGAATTGCCAGTCGGCAACGCGCTCCGAATAGAGCACGCGGCCGGTGAAGCGCGGCAGCACGTGGAGCGCGACGCCGAAAATCATCATGCCGACGAAGCCCAGGAGCATGAGATGCGCATGCGCGCGCAGCGCCTGGACCGGAAGCCCGCCCGGGAAAGCCAGCCACGCGAGGCCCAGCAGTCCCCCGAGCAGCGCGTAGACGAGCGCGGCGGCGATGAACCAGCGGTTGCGGGGGAGCATGGCGGCGAGGAGGGCGGCAACTGCCAAAGATAGCCCATGCGGGCGCACACCCGGTGCGCCATTGCGCGATTACTCGACCGTCACCGACTTCGCGAGATTGCGCGGCTTGTCGACGTCCGTCCCGCGGATCACCGCCGCGTGATACGCGAGGAGCTGCAGCGGAACGACGTGCACGATCGGCGACAGCAATCCGGCGTGCTCGGCGACGCGCAGCAGGTGCAGTCCGTCGCCGGCGACGAGGTGGCTGTCGAGATCGGCGACGACGTAGAGCTCGCCGCCGCGCGCGCGCACTTCCTGCAGGTTGCTCTTGAGCTTCTCCAGCAGCGCGTCGTTGGGCGCGATCGCGACCACGGGCATCTCGCGGTCGACGAGCGCGAGCGGCCCGTGCTTCAGCTCGCCGGCCGGATACGCCTCGGCGTGGATGTACGAGATCTCCTTGAGCTTCAGCGCGCCT
>JADLEZ010000152.1 GCA_020845855.1 Burkholderiales bacterium | reverse complement strand
GGGACTGTGTAGGACCCATCACCACAGTCGCAGTGCAGGAGGAGACTTGCCATGTCAGGACCAGTTTCGCAGGACCCGTGCTATCTCACGCTCGCCCAAGCGAGCGCCATCGTTGCCGTCTCACCTCGCACGCTCCGCCGTGCCATCGCGAGCAAGCGCCTGTGTGCGCACCGCTTGGGACGGCTGGTGCGCATCGACGCGGTCGAACTGAAGCGCTGGATCGAGGCTGACGGCGCCGCCGGCCCCCGCCACGCGGGCGCTGCGACCTCCATATCGCAAATGCGGTAGCCACGGACGGCGACCAGGCATCAGCGCACCACCGCGAGCTAGCGATGGACACCCTCGATCTCCACGAGGCGGCGCAGTTCCTGCGCCTGCACCCGGAGGAACTGCGACAGCGCGCCAAATCGGGAAATATTCCCGGCGCCAAGGTCGGCCGCCGCTGGGTATTCGTCCGCGAGGATCTTGTGCATCACGTGCGGTCACTCTATCCTGCTCAACGGCAGGCGTTGCAAGTGACAACGAGAAAGGAGATGGCATGTCACTTCGCAAACGCGGTAGCACCTGGTGGATCGACGTCGTTGCCCCGAACGGGGAGCGAGTACGAAGAACTACTGGGACTGGCAACAAAGCCCAGGCGCAGGAGTATCACGACCGGCTGAAGGCGGAGCTGTGGCGACTCGACAAGCTGGAGGAGAAGCCCCGGCACACCTGGAACGAGGCGGCGGTACGGTGGTTGAAGGAGCAGGCGCACAAGGCATCAGCGAAGGAAGACGTCGCCAAGCTTCGCTGGCTTGATCGCTACCTGCGCGACAAGGATCTCACCACCATCAACCGTGCTCTGATCGACAGGATCACGGACGCGAAGCTTGTCGATGGGTGCCGTAACGCGACGGTCAATCGCGTCCTGGCGCTGTTGCGCGCGGTGCTGCGCAGGTGTGTGAACGACTGGGAATGGCTGGATCGCATGCCCAAGGTGCGAATGCTGAGGGAGCCGAAACGTCGCGTCCGATTCCTCACGCACGACGAAGCGCAGCGGCTGCTGGACGAGTTGCCGGAGCACTTGGCCGACATGGCCGCCTTCACTCTGGCGACGGGGTTGCGGGCGGCCAACGTCACCGGCATGATGTGGTCGCAAGTCGATCTGGTGAGGGAGTTAGCGTGGATTCATCCCGACCAGGCGAAGGCACGCAAGGCGATCCCGGTGCCGCTCAACGCGGAGGCTGTTGCGCTGATCGGCAAGCAGGTCGGAAAGCATCAAACGTACGTGTTCAGCTTCCGAGGCCAGGCGATCACGCAGGTCAGCACCAAGGCTTGGTATGCAGCACTGGAGCGAGCGGGGATCGTGGATTTTCGTTGGCACGATCTGCGCCACACCTGGGCCAGTTGGCACGTGCAGAACGGAACGCCGCTGTACGCACTGCAGGAGTTGGGCGGCTGGGCATCGACGGAGATGGTGCGGCGATACGCGCACCTTGCCGCCGATCATTTGGCGCCGTATGCCCAACGGTTGGGCGAGGTTCGTGCCCGGGCCGCACAGGCTCACGGCACAAATCTGTCACAGGCCGGAAACTGAAAAGGGCTCACCCGAAGGCAAGCCCTTGATTTGTTGGTAGGCCGTGTAGGGATCGAACCTACGACCAACGGATTAAGAGTCCGCTGCTCTACCAGCTGAGCTAACGACCCGTTCGGAAGAGGCGCGATTTTATCACGGCGTCCCGTCGCGCGGGAAGGCGCCCGCTCCAGGCGGGACGGCGCTGCGGTAGCGCCCCTGCGCCTCGCGAACGGCGCCGTCCTCGACCAGCTTGTCGAGGTGGGCCCGCAGCGACATCGCCGCCGGCGCGCGCAGGACCGGACGCAGGTCGGGGTACACCTCGTCGAGCAGTTCGTCGACGTTCCCCATTCCCCGCCGGGCGACGGCGTCGCGCACCCGCGCCTCGCGCCACAGCCGATGCTCGATCAACTTGCGTATCTCGCGATGAGCGGCGCCGATGAGATAGCCGTGTCCGGGCGCGATGATGGCGATCGGCAGCGTAAGGAGTCGCTCGAGCGAAGCGAGGTATCGGCGCATGTTGCCGTCGGGCGGCGCGATCACCACGGTCGACCCCTGCATCACGTGGTCGCCGGTGAACAGCATCCCGGTCTGCGCGAGCCGGTAGCACAGGTGGTTGGACGCGTGGCCCGGCGTGTGGATCGCGGTCAGCGTCGCCTCGCCCAGCTCCACGGTCTCGCCGTCGCGCAACACGCGCTGCGGCGCGAAGGATTCATCCTGGCGCGATCCGGGCGGCGGCGGCATGCCCAGGACCTGCGCGCCGGTGACCGCGGCCAGCGCGGCGGCGGCCGGCGAATGATCGCGATGGGTGTGCGTACACAGGATCCAGCGGATGCGTCCCGCGCCGTATGCGAGCAAGGCCGCGAGGTGAGCTTCGTCGATCGGTCCGGGGTCGATCACCGCGACTTCACGCTCGCCGATCACGTACGAGTTGGTCCCCGGCCCCGTCATCGGCCCTGGATTGGGCGCGACGATGCGCGCGACGAAGCGGTCGAGCCGCTTCCGCGTGCCGGGAACGAGATCGTACGTCGTCTGCATCGTCTCGTCCGGATCGCACCAGTGGATCTCGTGGTACGCGGCGTCGGTGCGGTGGAAGACGCGCTCGCCCCGGCTCCCTTGCGCGATGCACCCGCGGTTGGGCTCGACCTCGGGCATCGCGCGCGCCGCCGCGATCGCCTCGTCGACAGTGGCGTGCCGCGCGAGCATCTGCAACGTCGCGCGGGTCGCGTTGCCGAGCTTCATCTCGTCGCGGCCCGCGGCGGCGAGCGCATCGTCCGGTCGCATCCAGCGCGAGTCCACGATCTCGTTGCCGTCGTGCGCGACGACCTGACCTTCGGGCGCGCGGGCGAGAAAGAAGCGGGTGTCGAATCGGCGTGGACGACCCGCCGGGGTCAGCCAGCGATCGAAGTACGCGAACGCATCGTCGGCCACGCCGAGGCCGTGCAACGCGAGGACTTCCGCGAAGGACGCCGTCCCCGCCTGCACGTCGGCGCGCCGCGCGTGAATCGCCGCCCACGCGTCCGGCGGCGCGTGCCTGCCGCCCGCGTCGACGGCGAGCACGAGCCCGCACTCCTCGAATGCCTCGCGCGCGGCGGTGAAGGCGTGTCGCGCCCCCTCGTCCTCACCCGCCGCGCCGCCGGGAAACACATGGAAGCCGCCCATGAATGCGGCATCGAGCGTGCGCCGGAGCAGCAGCACTTCGAGGCCGGGCTCGCCGTCGCGGATCACGACGACGGTGCAGGCAGCGCGGATCGACGCAGTCACCGCAGCGCGAGATCGACGCGGGGCGCTTTTGCGGCGCCTGGTTCCAGGCGCGCAACGGTGAGGAACAGCCGATCGCCGGCGATGCCCTTGGCCATCAGCGCGTCCTTCACGCTTTGCGCACGCGCGTTGGCGAGCAGCCGCAGGTCTTCGTCGCCGACCTTTGCCTGGGCGAGCAGCATCGCCTCCATGTCCGCGGGCGGAACCTCCTTCAGCATGCCGATGGCGTTGCGCGGCCGGTCCTGGATCGACGAGCCGGCGTAGGCCGCGGTGAGCCAGCGCGTGCGCTCGTCCGCGCCGATCTGCACCGCGTCGACCGACGCCGGCGCATTGCCGTCGGCAGCGAGCGACTTGAGCTTCTCCCGCTTCAAGGCGGTGTCCACACTCGCGCGCCGCAGCGCTTCGCGGTCGGCCTCGGCGTCGACGCGGCCGCCGATGTCGAGCTTGAGTCCGGGCCGCTGCGCCAGCGCCTTGCCCAGGGTTTCGATGCGCTTGCGCGCCTCCTCGTCGAGTGCCGCGCTCCCCGGCGCGAACGGCACCACCGACAACTCTTCGCCCTTGCCGAACGCGGCGGAAAGCAGCGCGAACGGCGCGGTCGCCGCCTTGGCGATGAGATTGACGATGACGCGAACGATGAGCCCGCCGACCGAGAACTGCGGATCGTCGAGCGACCCCGAGATCGGCAGATCGATGTCGATCACGCCGCGCGCGTCCTTGAGCAGCGCCACCGCGAGCAGCACCGGCAGCTTGGTCGCCGTTGCGCTGTCGACGCGCTGCGGATTGAACGTGAGCTGATCGAGGACGAGGCGGTTGTCGGCGGAGAGCTTCCGGTTCTCCACGACGTAGTGCACGTCCAGGCTGAGCTTCCCCTTCTCGATGCCGTAGCCCGCGTACTTGACCGAGTAAGGCGTGAGCTGCGGCAAGTCGATGTCGCGTGCCTTCGCCGCGATGTCGAGGGTGAGCGACTTGGCGAACGGATGGATGCGCCCGGACACCTCCACCGGCGCGTTGTCGTTGACGCGAGCCGCGATGGCGACATCGCCTGCCTTCTCGGCTGACATCGTGGTGATGCTGCCCGTCACGTCGGTCAGGTTCGCGGTGTAGTTCGGACGCACGAAGAAGTCGGAGAAGTTCACGTTGCCGCGCGCAAGCTCGATGCGGCCGAGGGTCACGGGCAGCGCCTCGCGCTCGGGCTGCGGCCTGGTGTCGGTGTCCTTGACGAGCAGGCGCGTGAAATTCAGCGTCCCGTCCTGGTACACGATCGTCCGCGCGTAGAAATCCTCGATCCCGATGCGTCCGATGGACACGCGCAGCGGCTCGGTTGCGACATCCATGCCTTCCAGCGCAAGCCGCTTCCAGCGGGCGAGATCCGAGGCGGTCGGCTTGTCGAGTGCGGCGAAGTCCGCCACCGTGACATTTCCTTTCCATGCGGCCTTCATCGGCGAACCGCCGAGCGACACGTTGCCTTTCGCCGCGAGCGTGCCGGCGGTCAGCGACACGTCGACCTGTGACTCGATGTAGGACCGCAGCGCCACGAGGTCGAGGCCCGACGCATCGACGCGGCCGGCGATGGCGAACGGATTGGTGGCAAGCGCGCCGTCGTACGCGAGGCGGCCCTGCCGCCCGACACGCGCCTTCAAGGCGACCGTCGATTTCGCGTCGCGCGCGTTGCTGAAATCGGAGGCGTGGAGCGAAAGGTCGTGCACGGCGAACTTGACCGTGGGTTGCGGCACCCGGTCCTCGGCGTC
>JADLEZ010000151.1 GCA_020845855.1 Burkholderiales bacterium | reverse complement strand
TGGGATCCGCCCTCGCCTGGTTCAGTGAGCTTCCTGCGTTCGGCGTCTACGTGCTGCCGTGGCTCACCCACGACGCGGGCGACCAGGAAGCACTCGCCGACGATGCAATCGTGCGCGACGCGGTGGCGACCGCGGCGGCGCAAGCCGGCGTGGTCGTGATCGCCACTGCACCGCTCGGCGAGCGCGTGGTGGCGACGACCAGGGCCGCGCTGCAGTCGCCCGCGCAGCTCGCCGGCCTGCGCTTGCGCGCGCCGGCCAATCCGCTTGTTGCCGAGACGCTCGGCGCACTCGGTGCGCGCGCGCAAGCGATGAACCTCGCCGACGCGCAGGCTGCGCTTGCCGCGGGCACGCTGGACGGCCAGGAAGCCGCGGCGTCCACGCTCGCCGCCACGCGAATCGCGGCGTCGGGGCAGCGGTACGTCACCCGCTGGGGTGCGTTCGCCGACGTCATGGTGTTTGCCGTGCGCAGGGCAGTGTGGGATGGATGGAGCGCGGACCAGCGCGCGGCCGCGCAGGCAGCGGCGACGCAGGCCGCCCGTGACGCGGGCGCGCTCGCGCGCGAGGATGCGGCCCTCGCGGAGCTCACCAGGCAAGGTGTGACGCTGGTCCGCCTGTCCACCCCGCAGCGCGCCGTCTTTCGCACCGCCGTGGCGCCCGTCTGGGCGAAGTGGACGGACGTGATCGGCGTCGAGCTCGTGCGGGCCGCGCAAAGCGCGGTCGCGCGCGCCGGGCCCGCGCGGTAGCGGCATGGCGAGCGTCGTCGTCGCCCACTCGGTCACGGCGCTCGGTGAGGCGCATCGCGGCCAGGTGGTGGTTACCGGTTCGCACGGCGGACTCATCGCCGCGACGTACGCGGCGCAGGCGCAGGTACGCGCCGCGGCGTTCAACGATGCGGGACGCGGCCTCGACGATGCCGGCATCGCGGGCCTCGCCGCTCTCGACGTCATCGGCATCGCCGCGTTCGCGGTGGCGCACACGTCTGCGCGCATCGGCGACGGCGCCGACACGCTGGCCTGCGGCGTCGTCTCGGTAGCCAATCGCAGCGCCGGCCTCCGTGGCGTGCGCGCCGGCATGGCCTGCCGCGAAGCGGCCACACTGCTGCGCGACGCTGCGTGGCATCGCGGCGAGGTCGCGCCGCTTGCCGAAGCGCGCGTGCCGTTGCTCGCGGCGGAAGGCGGGTTCGCGGCAGTGGTTGGCTGCGACTCGATCGGCCTCGTGCTGCCGGAAGACGCCGCGGCCGTGCTCGTCATCGGCTCGCATGGCGCGCTGCACGGCGGCGATCCGGCGAGCGCGCTGCCGGTAGACGCGCGCGGCGCGCTCTTCCATGATGCCGGGCGCGGGAAGGACGACGCGGGTGCGTCGCGCTTGCCGGTGCTCGCTGCGCGCGGCGTGCCCGCCGCCGTCGTCGACTACCGCACGGCGCGCATCGGCGACGCGCGGTCGCTGTGGGCCACAGGTGTCGTGTCCGGCGCCAACGACGCGGCGCGCCGGTTCGGCCTGCGCATCGGCGACACCGTGCGCGCCGCAGCCGCGGCGCTGGGCAGGGCAACCTGGACTTCTTGACGACGATCAAGACGTGCACGCGCGCCAAGTCGCTACAGTAGGGTGCGGCCGACCGCAGTGGTCGGCGTTGTCGAGGCGAAGGGGATGATGCGATTGCTGCGCGTTGCCGCGCTGGGCGCGGCCTTTTTTTGCGGAGCCGGAGCTGCGGCGCAAGGTCGGCTCGTCGACGCCGTCGAGTATTACCACGCGGGATTCGATCACTACTTCGTCAGCTCGCTTGCGGCCGACATCGCGGCACTCGACTCCGGTGCGCTGAAGGGCTGGGCGCGCACCGGCCGCGGCTTCAAGGCATGGGACGCGCCGGCGCCGGGCGCCTCGCCTGTATGCCGCTTCTACATTCCGCCGGCGGCCGGCGACTCGCACTTCTACTCGGCGTCGCCGGCCGAGTGCGCGGAGGTCGCCGCCAAGTTTCCGAGCTTCAGCTACGAGTCGCCGGCGGTCATGTACGTGGGGCTGCCCGACGGCGCGACCGGCGCCTGCGCGGGCGGGTGGACGCCCGTGTACCGGCTGTGGAACCAGCGCGCCGACTCCAACCACCGCTACACCACCGATCGCGGCGTGCGCGACGCGATGCTCGCCAAGGGCTATGTCGGCGAGGGCTACGGGCCCGACGGGGTGGCGATGTGCGCACCCACCGCGGCGAGCGGCTTCGAGATCGCGGTTGCGCCCGCGGCGCTTACGCTGATGCCGGGGGCCGCGCGCGATGTCTACGTCACCGTGACGCCGCGCGGGGGCTTCGCCGGCGCCGTGTCCTGGAGCGTGACCGGTATGCCGGCCGGTGTCGCGGCGCAGCCGGCCGTGGCGACCGTCGACGTCGCGTCCGGACCCGTGTCGACGGTCGTGCGGGTCACGGCGGCCGGCACGGCGGCACCCACGCCCACGTCCGCGGCAGTCGCCGTCAGCGGCAGCGCGGCAAGTGGCGCCAGCGCCGCGGCGACACTCGTCGTCGCCGTCGCGGCGGCCGGGGACCCTGCCGCGGCGCGTCTGGCGGTGATCGCCGATGTCGAGCAGCGCGCACGCGAATTGAGCCGCGACGCCCCGCCGGCGCCTGCATTTCTGCAGGCGATCGCCGCCTACATGGCGTCGCGCACCGAGTACGCCGAGTCCGGGGTCGACGCCGAGACGCAAAGCGTATGGGGCCGCTTCGCCGACGGACGGCTGCACATCGTCGCCGCCAACCGCACCCCGGCGCCCTCCACCGCCGGGGCCGCCGGCGCGCCGGTTGCGCGCGACGGCGCGGAGCTGCCGTTCTCGACCAAGGCCCGGCTGCTGCACTCGTTCGGAACCAACTTCGAAGGACAGGGGCCCATCGACGAGATGAGGGGCTACCTCACCGGCAAGGGCTGGACGGTGCGGGCGGGCGCCGAGGGCGACGCGCACGTCGGCACGCTCAAGGGCGTGGGCGGCGACGGCTATTTCTACATCAACACCCACGGCGGCCGCGGCCGGGTCGACGACCCGAAAGAGCCCGAGGGCAAGATCTACTCGATCCAGTCGTCGACGCTGGTCGACGCCGACTACGAGCGAGTCTTCGACGCCGATCTCACGGCGCTGCGGCTGGTGCACTTCACCGCCAGGAACGGCGGGACCATCACCGTGGCCGGAATCCCGATCACGGGCGACTGGGACACGCGCTACGCCATCACCTACCGCTTCGTCGAGCGCTACATGAGCTTCGCGAACGAAAGCGTGGTGTACATCAACGCGTGCTACAGCAGCCGCGACGCCGCGTTCGTGAACGCGTTCCTCGGCAAGGGAGCCGGGGTGTACCTCGGCTGGGCCGAGACCGTGTCGGCAGCCTCCGCCTACCAGTCGGCGCCGTACTTCGTCGACCGCATGCTCGGCGCCAACCAGCACCCGACCCAGGAGACGCCGCCGCAGCGCGCGTTCCCGTACGACGCCGTCCTGCAGGACATGGGCAAGCGCGGGCTTGCCACCGACCAGGCGACCGGTGCGCAACTGCAGGCGACCGCCAAGGCGGGCCTGCTGTTTCCGCCGATCTTCGCGCCGAGCATTCGCTATGTTGCGGTGGACGAGATGGCACAGACGCTGACCCTTACCGGCGAGTTCGGCCAGGAGCGGCCGAAGGTCACCGTGGGCGGGACCGAGGTCGCAGTCAACTCGTGGTCGGCGACCGAGATCGAGACCACGCTGCCGCTGACCGGTCCGGCTTCCAGCGGCGACGTGGTCGTCACCGTCCGCGACGTCAAGAGCAACGCCCGGCAGTTAACCGAGTGGTCGATCCCGCTCAAGTACCAGTGGACCAACGCGGGCGATGTCACCGGCTGGAAGTTCGACGGCACGGGCACGTTGCGGCTGCGCGCCGACGTCGGCGGCTACCGGATGAAGCCCGGGGATGCGCCGCTGTACAAGGCGCGCGGCGGCTCCCCGACGCGCGACAGCCGGCTCACGATCACGGCGTCGGGCTCGCATTCGGATCCGACCTGCACGTCGAAGCTGAGCGGCACGGCCGACTACGCGAGCCCGGCGCAGGAGGGGGCGCCCGCGTACCTGCTCGTGAGCGCCTTCTCGGTCGCCGGGGACACGAAGCAAGGGAAGCTCGGGCTTGCCCTCGGGTTCGGGGAGTCGCCGCACATCGCCACGTTCAGCGGCGCCAACTGCCCGCCGCCGTTCCCGGTGCCGGCGACGTTGGGCTTGCTCGAGGGTCCGCAGAACCTGCCGGTCGACCAGTCGGAGAACCCGGTGATGTTTCCGCTGCCGGGGTTCGCGTTCACGCTGAATGCGGGCTTCGGAGTGCCGCCCGTGAGCAAGACCACGAAGGACGCGGGCGGCACGCTGACGGTGTCGTGGACGGGGGTCGTCACCAAGTCGCCGCCGCGCAGCACCGACGACGCCGGCAAGTGACCGGTTTCCCGACGGCCGGTCAGGCGACGAACCGCCCGATGCGTACCGCCGTCTCGCCCTTGCGCGGGTCGCGCGTGGGCATGATCAGCACCGCGTCGTCGTAGGGCGTGTGCACTTCGCGCGTGCCGTCGCGCGCGAGCAGCGTTCCGCCCCGCGCGATCACGTCGAGGCCTTTCACCGGGCGGGCGAACGCAAACTCGTCGGTGGCGATGGTCACCACGTCGGTGATCTGGATGGCGCGCTGCGCGGGTGGGAGCGCGGCCGTGAGGTGCGCCTCGAGGAACGCGGGATCGGCCATGCCGAAATGGCGCAGGAAGCGCAGCGACGCCTGCTTCGCCATCTCGGGCGCGGCGCGCTCCCAATGCTGGCCGCACTCGATGAGCAGCGCGTTGCGCGGGTCGACGGGATCGTCGAACGCGGCGTAGTCGCGCAGGCGCTTGCCCGCCACGTGCCCGGCATCGATCACGATGTGCTCGGGAACTCCGATGGCCTGCGCGAGCTCGAGTCCTTTTTGCTGGCGTCCGGCGAGCGCCAGCGGCGGGCACGGCTCGGTCATCGAGTGCAGGTCGAGGAGGTAATCAGTGTCCTCGTACAGCGGGCGTAACGCGCGTGCGCGCGCGAGGTCGGCGCTTCGCCGGTCGCCGTCGAGCACCTCGGCGGTCCACAACCGGTTGAAGTCCTCCTCCACGCAACGCGAGGCGAAGGGTGTGCTCGGATCGAATGAGCGGTACGCCTGCACGTTGGCGAAGGTGAGCGTGAGCGTGCCGCGCACCGGCCGCAGGTTCTCGCTAAGCAGCCAGTCGTTGCTGATCGCGCCGCAGACCTCGTTGCCGTGCGTGAGCGCCTGGATGGTGACGCGCGGTCCCGGGCGCTCGGCCTGGAAACGCCACGCATACGGGATGCCGGTGTTGCCCTCCTCCCAGCGCGCGAGGTCGGGAAACTCGACCTCGATCGGCGGCGGCCGCCGCGGCTCGCCCATCATTCGGCCAGGTGGTCGGCGAGCCTGCGCATGAAGGCCTCGCAGCGCGCCACCTGCTCGATCGCCACCCATTCGTTCGGCTGGTGCGCCTGCGCGATGTGGCCGGGGCCGCAGATGACGGTCGGGATGTCCGCGCCGTGGAACAGCGACGCCTCGGTGCCGAACGACACCTTGCCCACCGAGCCGTGCTCGTTGCAGGCGTGGCCGAGGGCGGCGATGGCGCTGCCGTCGCAGGTGTCGAACCCGGGAAGCGTGGAAAGGTGGTCGAACTCGATGAAAGTCGAAGGGTCCACCGCGTGCATCCGCGGCAGGAACTGCGCGGCGAACGCCCGGACGTCGGCGATGAACGCTTCCGGATCGTCGAACGGCAGGTGGCGGATCTCGAAGTCGAACGCGCAGTCGCGCGGCACGATGTTGAGCGCGGTGCCGCCGCGAATCGTACCCACGTGCGTCGTGGTGTACGGCACGTCGTAGGCCTCGTCGCGCCGGCCGGCTTCGCGGAATTCGCGGGCGCGCTGCGCGATGTACGCGACGATCTGACACGCGATCTCCACCGCGTTGACGCCGAGCGGGGTGAGCGACGAGTGCGCTTCGAACCCGCGCACGCGGCAGCGCCACCCGCGCTTGCCCTTGTGCGCGACCACGAGCTGCATGCCGGTCGGCTCGCCGACGATGCATCCCGTCGGGCGTACGCCGCGTGCGACCACGTCGGCGATCAGCCGCCGCACGCCGATGCAGCCGACCTCCTCGTCATACGAGAGTGCGAAGTGCAGCGGCTTGCGCACGCCACGGCGCACGAACTCCGGCACCGTGGCGAGCCCGGCCGCGGAGAAGCTCTTCATGTCGGTGACGCCGCGCCCGTACAGGCGGTCGCCGCGGACCGCGACTTCGAACGGATTGCTGTCCCACGGCTGGCCGTCCACCGGAACGACGTCCGTGTGGCCCGACAGCACGATGCCCCCGTCGGTCGCGTTGCCGTCGCGCGCCGCGAGGGTGGCGAACAAGTTCGCCTTGCGCCGGTCGTCGTCGAAGGTCAGCGTGCAGCCGAAGCCGAAGCCTTCGAGATACCGCTTCACCCACTCGATGAGCGCGAGGTTGGAGTCGCGGCTCGTGGTGTCGAAGCCGACCAGCGTGCGAATCAGCGGAAGCGAAACGAGGTCGGAGAATCCCGGATCGGGCCGTACTTCGGCCAGGGTGGCGGGGGCGTTCATGGCGGTCCTTCGCGAAAGGCCGTTGAGCCTCGCAGGATAGCACCGCTGCCGCACGCGCCGGGGATTGCGACCAGGGACGGCGCGAGGGCACCGTCCCCGTCGGTCAGCGCCTCTCTTCAGTAAGGAACTGGCACTACCGGGTACGCCGGGTAGTACGGCGCGGGAGCGACGACCAACGGCGGCGCGTACACCACGCGGCGCGGCGGATAGTAATAGGGCCGGTACGCCGGCGCAGGCCGGAAGTGGTACGGCTTGTAGTAGGGCCGGTAGGGCGCGCTGTAGTAGGGTTGGCCGGCGCTCACCGCGAACCCCGGGCCGCCGATGGACACGCTCCAGGCTACGTTGCCGCCGGCCGAGGCGGCGGTGGAAAACAGCGTGGCGGCGCCCACGAGGGCGGTAACGGCGGCGGCGGCGAGTAGGTGCGAACGCTTGCTCACGATCTTGTCTCCTTCGACACGGCCCGCTAGGGGCCTTAGGTTCCGAGAACGTGAAAGTCCGACCGCGGGTTGACGGGGCGGTTTCCCTCGTGGCCACTTGTTACAAATGGAAACCGATGCGTTATCCTTCGGGCGCGCAGCCCGCGCCCGAGGCCCTTTATGGAGCCCGGTCTTTCCCGGAGACCCGCAATGCGTTCCTTCCGCAACTTCCTCGCGGTCCTCGCGACCGCCGGCGTGGCGCTGCCGCTTTCCGCCGCGAACCTGACGATCGCCCTCGGGACCGACGTGACCGCCGTCGACCCGCACTATCACAATCTCACGCCCAACAACAACGTCGCGGCCCACATCTACGGCTACCTCGTCGATCGCAACGAGAAGTCGCAGATGATCCCGGGCCTTGCGACCGAGTGGAAGGCGATCGACCCCACCACGTGGGAGTTCAAGCTGCGCAAGGGAGTCAAGTTCCACGACGGCAGCGACTTCACCGCCGCCGACGTAGTGGCGTCGATCGAGCGCGTGCCCAAGGTGCCCAACAGCCCGTCGCCGTTCACCGCCTACACGAAGCAGATCGCGAAGATCGAGGTGGTCGACCCGTACACCGTCCGCTTCAAGACCACGCTGCCGTACCCACTCATGCCGTCGGACATGAGCCAGGTCGCGATCATCAGCAAGCAGTTCGCGGGTGCCAGCACCGACGATTTCAACTCGGGCAAGGCGGCGATCGGGACCGGCCCGTACAAGCTCGCGAAGTTCACCAAGGGCGATCGCCTGGAGCTTGCGCGCAACGACGCCTACTGGGGCGGCAAGACGCCGTGGGACAAGGTGACGCTGCGCATCGTCACCCAGGACGCGGCGCGGGTCGCGGCACTCCTCGCGGGCGACGTGCAGGTGATCGAGAACGTGCCGACGGCGGACGTGGCCAAGCTCAAAGGCGACAAGAAGCTCGCGATCTTCCGCCAGGTTTCCGACCGCCTCATGTACGTGCACATGGACAGCGACCGGGCGGTGACGCCCACGCTCGCCACCCGCGACGGCAAGCCGCTCGATAGGAACCCGCTCAAGGACCCGCGGGTGCGCAAGGCGATGTCGATGATGATCAACCGGCCGGCGATCGTCGAGCGGGTGATGGAAGGCGAGGCCATCCCCGCCGGCCAGCTCGTGCCCGACTTCCTGTTCGGCGCGTCGAAGAACATCAAGGTGCAGGCCTACGATCCGGAGGGGGCGAAGAAGCTCCTGGCGGAAGCGGGCTATCCGAACGGCTTCGAAATCACGCTGACCGCGACCAACAACCGCTACGTCAACGACGCCAAGATCGCGCAGGCGATCGCGCAGATGTGGACGCGCGGCGGCCTGCCGACCAAGGTCAACGCGATGCCGTCGGCGACCTTCTTCCCGCAAGCGACCGACCTCAAGTTCTCGGTGCTGCAAGCAGGATGGAGCACGGGCACCGGCGAATCGTCGTCGTCGCTCAAGGCGCTGCTCATGACCTTCAACAAGGAGAAGGGCTTCGGGACCGCGAACCGCGGACGCTACTCCAACACCAAGGTCGATGCGCTGACCGAGGACGCGCTGCAGACCGTGGACGACGTCAAGCGCGAGGCGTACCTGCAGCGCGCCGCCGAGATCGCCATGGCCGACACCGGGCTCATCCCGCTGCACTTCCAGGTAAGCCTGTGGGCTACCCGCGACGGCATCGTGTACGCGCCGCGCGTGGACGAGCAGACGCGCGCGTGGAAGTTCACGCCCGGCAAGCGGGGCGAGGAGATGGCGAAGGCGAAATAGTCCGGCAGGGGTAGTTCCTAAGGGGGGACCTGTCGAAAGTGACAGGTCCCCAGCCGGTCTTCGTAGTTCATCCTGACGCACCGCGCCCTGGTAGCGGTGCATTTCTTGCGCCCCGCGCCACCTGTTCATTTGGACAGGTGACGGCGCGTGCACGCGCTCCTAGCATTGCCTCGTCGTCTTCCCTGCGAATCGAGAGGCAATCATGCGCCACCCGTTCACCGTCCTGATCGCTGGCCTGTTCGCACTGCCTCCCGCCATCGCCGGCGTTCCCAACACCGCGGTCGGCGGCGCCGTGAGCTACGAGGTGGGCCAGGGTTGGACGACGCAGGCCGTCGACGAGGCTGCGCAGGATCGCTGGTTCACGTTCCGCGAGGTCGGCGGCCGCTCCTATTGCATCGAGGCGACGCTCGGGGTGGCGACCTACTTCGCGCTCAATCCGTCGGTGACGCTGTATGCGGATACGACGCTTGCGACCCAGCTCGGCGCCAACGACGACGGCGCGGGCGAGCCGCCGATGAACAAGGGGGCTCGCCTGTGCTTCATGTCGACCATTGCCGTGAGCAACGTGTCTCCGCCGGCCAGCGCGATTCGCGCGCTCAGGGTTACCGTGCCAATTGCGGCCGGCAGCGGCGACAGCGGCTTCGTGCGGGTGCGCGTCGTCGAGAGCACGCTGGTGGCCCATCGCGCCTACGACGGTTGGAGGTTCACGCTGTCGAACAGCGGAACGACGAGCGTCGCCGGTGCGTTCTACGTGCCGTCGACTGGCAAGTCGACGAACTTCCAGATCCCCGCGCAGTCGCGTGCCTCTGGATCGATCAGTCAGCTCATCGCCCCCTCCGGGCGGGTTGTCTACTTCTTCCACAACGGGCCTGCCGGTTCCATCAGCGGCAAGCTGTTCGACGACGATTCGAGCAACGCGATCAGAGACGAGTCGCCGTTCCAGCTGCGGCGCGACTGACACGGCCGGTTGCCGACCCGGGATCACGGTGCTTCGCATGGGCTCGATGCGCGCCGGCAAGGATTTGCTTGGACGCGCCGCGCGCTTGGCCTCGATCGCGCTCGCGATCGGGCTGATTCCGGCGTCGGTCGCGCAACAGGCGGACGACGACGAGCTCGTCGCGATCGGCACACCGAACGCGATCTTGACGGCGCCGATCGCCGGCGCACCCTACACGGCGCCAGCGAGCATCACGCTCGCCGCCACGGCAACGGTTCGCTCCGGAACGGTGAGCAAGGTCGCCTTTTACCGCGACAACGTCCTCATTCACGCCGACGCGTCCGCCCCGTACGGCCACACCTGGACTGCGGTGCCGGCCGGGGTGTACCGCCTCCAGGCGCGCGCGACGTCGAGCTACGGCATGACCGGCCACTCGCTGCCGGTCGAGGTGCGGGTTTGCGGCATCCCGACCGTGTCGATCACCGCCCCGGCCGCCGGCGCGACGCTCGCCACCGGGCAGGTGACGCAGTTGACGGCTGCCGCCGCCAGCCCGAACGACGGCTGCACGATCGGCAAGGTCGAGTTTTACGCGAAGCTCGGCGCCGCGGCGCCCGCGCTCGTCGGAACCGCCTTGGGCGTGCCGCCCTACCAGGTCGACTGGACGCCCGCGAGCTCCGGGGCGTACACGTTGACCGCCAAGGTGTTCGACCAGCGCAATGTCACGGCGACCTCGGCGGCGGTCGCGGTCAACGTCAACGCCGCGCCGACGGTCTCGATCAGCGCGCCGGCGGCAAGCCAGGTATTCGCGCCCAACGCCACGATCGCGATCACTGCGGTCCCGGCGGATACCGATGGAACCATCTCGAAGGTCGAGTTCTACCAGGGCGCGACGCTGCTCGGGACACGCACGGCCGCGCCGTGGACGCATTCGTGGGCCGGCGTGCCCAAGGGCAACTACACCCTCACCGCCAAGGCGTTCGACAATCTCAACGCCGCGACGACGAGCGCCGCCGTGGCGATCGCCGTGACCGCGCCGCCCACGGTGAGCATCACGTCGCCGGCCGCGAACGCCGTCTTCACCCCGCCGGCCAACATCACGATCAACGCGAGCGCGTCGGATCCGGACGGCTCGATCGCGAAAGTCGAGTTCTTCCAGGGCGCGAGCCTCCTGTGCACCGATACCGCCGCGCCGTTCACCTGCGCATGGAACGGTGTCGCCGGCGGTGCCTACAGTGTGACGGCCAAGGCCACCGACAACCAGGGCGCGACCGCGACGAGCGCGGTGGTCCCCATCGTCGTCAATCAGTCGCCCGTCGTGAGCCTGGCTTCGCCTGCCGCCGGCGCCGCTTTCGCGGCCCCGGCCACCATCGGCCTCGCGGCCAGCGCCTCCGATCCCGACGGCACGATCGCCGAGGTGCGCTTCTACAACGGCGCGACATTGCTCAACACCGACACCACGAGTCCCTACGCATTCACGTGGAGCGCTGTCGCCGCCGGGACTTACGCCGTTTCCGCGACGGCCGTCGACAACCGCGGCGCGACCAAGGCCTCGGCCACGGTCAACGTCACCATCTGCGGTCCGCCCGCGGTGACGATCACCTCGCCGAACGGCGGCGCCTACGCCGCGCCGGCGACGATCGGCCTGTCGGCGAACGCGAGCAGCGCGTGCGGCATCCAGAAAGTGGAGTTCTACGATGGCGCGACGCTGATCGCGACGGACACCGCGTCGCCGTTCGCGCAGACCTGGTCCAACGTCACCGCGCCCGGTGCGCATGTCGTCAAGGCGCGCGCGTACGACGGCGTCGGCCAGGTCGCCGAGTCGCAAACGACGATTCAGATCGTCAACAATGGCGCGCCGGTCATCAACTCCGTGTCGCCGACCACGGCGCAGGTAGTGACCGGCAGCAGCGCCAACTTCCTGGTCAGCGTGACGGACGCGGACTCCGGCAACGCGCTTACGGTGAGCCTGTGGAACGGCGCGACGCAACTCGTCTCCATCGGCCCGGTGGGCTCCGGCACGCATACGCTGAGCTGGGTGGCGCCGGTCGCCGGGACCTATAACCTGACGGTCAAGGTGTCGGATCCGTACACGACCGTATCGCAGGCCGTTACCTTGGTCGCCACCTCGCCTCCTACGTCGGCCCCACCCAATCCCGATGCCGTGATACCGGCGAGCTATCCGACGCCGCCGATCGGCACTCTTGCCGGCACGTTCGGCGTGAGCGAATCCGGCGCCGCCACCTACTCGATTCCGTTGAAGGTCGCGCCGGGGACGGCCGGCATGGAGCCCGCGCTGTCGCTCAACTACTCGAGCCAGGGAAGCTACGGGCAACTCGGTGTGGGATTCAGCCTGGGCGGGCTGTCGGTCATCACACGCTGCCGGATGACCGTCGCGCAGGACGGGATCACGCAGAGCATCAACTACGACAACTCGATCACCAACGATCGCTGGTGTCTCGACGGCCAGCGCCTCGTCCCGGTTTTCCCTCGCGTGGATGGAGTATCCGACCCGTACGCCGACTATGTGCCTGAGAAAGGAACGTCGCGACAGGAATGGCGGACCGAGCTCGAGACCTACGCCAAGATCGAGAGCTACATGAGCACGACCCCCGAGCTCATCGGCGCGCCCTTTCACTGGCGGGTGACGACCAAGGCCGGCCAGATCATGGACTACGGGTCGCGCTGGTGGGTGGTGAGCAACGGCGCCGGCCAGCAAAGCGGCAGCCCGGGTATCGATCGGGGTACCGACACCAAGCTGTACGTCCTCGATCGCGTTACCGATCGCGCCGGCAACTACATGGAGATCGACTACATCGATCGCGACATCCTCGCCAATCCCACCGACGACTCGACCTGGTCGACGCTGTTCCGTATGCACTATCCGTGCGCTCCGGCGGCGCGTGCGAGCCCGATCCTGCCGCGACCCTTCGGCGCCTTCCCGGAAGTCGAGTACTGGGTGTCGAAGATCCGCTATTACGCCAAGGGGACGAGCTGCTCGGACCCGCATGGCGCCGTCGTGTTCGAGTTCGAGGACATCCCCGGGCAGACGCCGGGCCCCGGCACCATCACTCGCGATCGCTACTACGACTCCGGCGCCGGACAGTCCGCGATCTCGGTGCGGCTGAAGGCGGTGCGGATGCTCGCGGACACGACCAACGATGTCAACGGTGCGCTCGCACGGCGCTACCAGATCGCGTATCGCGCAAGCCAGCAGTCGGGGCGCCAGCTCGTGGCGTCGGTGCAGGAATGCGGCGCGGACAACGTATGTCTCCCGGCCACTACGTTCAACTGGGCGGAGGAAGCGTGGAACGCGACCGGCAAGCGCTTCGCCGCCACCGACCTTCCGGCCGACGTGCTGCCGTTCTCGCTGCCGCCATCGCAGCAGCAGATCGTGTGGGCGGCGGACTGGAACGGCGATGGGCGCAGCGACCTCATCGGATGGCAGCGCACCGACCTCGGAAACAATTCGTACCAGTTCGATCTGCGCGTGTGCGTGACGACGCCGGCGCCCCAATATTTCGACTGCGGGCCTTCCATCATCCAGGAGGGCGTGATCGGGGGAAGCCCCATGCCCGCGGGCCGCGTGAACGTCATGGACATCGACAACGACGGCCGCGCCGACGTGATCTATCGCCCCGACACGTTCGCGGAGTGGCAGTTCTGGCGCTCGACCGGCGCCAACACCGCGCAGCGGATCGCCGGCAGCTTCCGCTCGGCGTTCGCCGGAAACGGGGTGCCGCTGTATCAGGGCGACTTCAACGGCGACGGGCGCATCGACATCATCACGTGGAAGGACGACCAGCGCTTCGAAACCTGCCTCACCGACAACGACACGCTGCGCTGCTCGGAGCAGGACCTGCAGATCCCATCCGCCACCTGCAAGAACAACCCCGCGGACTGCGAGGACTTCAAGAGCAGTCTCGCCAAGTTCGAGATCCTGGTGGCCGACGTCGACGGCGACGGCCGGGCGGACCTCGTTCGCCGGCGCGACAAGTACCAGGACGCGAGCGGGTTCGGCGAGTTTCGCGACGAATGGAAGGTGTGCTTCGCGCGCTTCAACGGCACGACCGGCGATTGGCAGTGCCACGCGCGGTTCGTCAAGGGGCCGCCAGGCAAGATCGACCAGACCTTCGTGCTCGATTTCAACGGCGACGGGTTGGCCGACACCATCGACGTCGAAAGTCCAGTGAGTACCAAGGTCTGCCTGTCCACGGGCGACGGCGCCTTCGAGTTTCACGACTGGTACGTGCACTGGTCGCGGGCGAAAAATAGCTGGGTCGACCACAGCGAGGCGCCGATCGACTTCTACACCGCGCAGCGGTGCCGGGACTGGGTGGGCAACGGCGTGGCCGGCGGCGCGGACAAGGTGATGCAGGGCGACTTCAACGCCGACGGCCGTTCCGACCTGCTCGTGTGGAACGGCGGAGCAAATCGATGGCGCGTGTGCCTGTCGACCGGAACCAACTTCGCGTGCTCGGATTGGCCCGGACCAGCGCTTGCCGCCTCCAATCCGGATCTGTTCCAGCAGATCGTCGCCGGGGACTTCGACGGTGATGGCAAGACCGATTTCATCTACCTGCCGGATGCGGCGCCGATCAAACGACTGGCGCTTGCGCAGGGTCCGGGTAGCGGCGACGTCATCAAGAAGATCACGACCGGCCTGGGCGCGGTGACCGAAATCACGCACAAGCCGCTGACCGATCCCGGCGTGTATCTGAAGGGCAGCGGAGCCTCGCCCGCGCTGCGCGAGCTCGACATTCAGTCGCCGATGTACGTCGTGCAGCAGGTCGCCGCGAGCACCGGGCACGGCGCGGAGCGATTCACCACGAGCTACTTCTACGAAGGACTGCGCGGCCGGACCACGGGGCGCGGCCTGTACGGGTTCGCCAAGGTACGCAGCCGCGACGGCGTGGGGCTCGTGACCGAGACGCTGTTCTGGCGGCTGGAAGGTGCCGAGACGTACGAGCTCGATTGGCCGCTGGTCGGCCGGCCGAAGGAGGTGCGCAAGTACGCGCCGGCGATTGCCGGCTACCTTGCTCCGATTCAGGACGCCACCTCGTTCAATGGCGCAAGCAGCCTCTTCGGCGGCAGTCTGCGGCTGGTCAACCGCTCGACGTCGTCCTGGGTCGCGCGGCGGTCGCAGACGTGCCGCGGCGCGGTCTGCGTTTCTCCTGTGGACGCGCCGCCTCATCCTTTCGTATACGAGGTAAATCTGACGGGCTCGGTCGACAAGACGTTCGAGCTCGATGGCAGCGCGCTTGCGTCGGTTACCACGACGATGGGAACGATCGACGCCTACGGCAATCCGGGTAGCGTCGGCGTCGAGTCGTTGGACGGGTACGGCAAGACCACCGTGAACACCTATGCGCCCGCCGACACGGCCAACTGGATCGTCGACCGCTTGCTGTCGGCGGAGGTCACGACGGTCAAGCCCGGTTCCCCCAACGGTGTGCGCAAGTCGGGCTTCACCTATCAGGGCGTCGCCGGCGGCAGTTGCGCTGCGGCCCCGCTGGGGTACCTGTGTTCGGAAGTGATCGAGCCGGACAAGGCCAACGACGCGGCCACGTCCTACAGCCTGTGGCAGCGAACGAGCTACACCTACGATGCCTTCGGCAACCGCACGAGCGCATCGCTCGCGTTCAAGCAGCGTGACGGCACGCAGGTGACGCGGACGACGTCGACCGGTTACGACAGCCGCGGCCGCTTCGCCGTCTCCAAGACCTACCCGAGCCTGCCTTGGGGCACCCTTTCCGAGTCGAGCACGTTCGATGCCCGGTTCGGCATCGCGACGACGCAAACCGATCCGAACGGCCTGTCGGTCACCAAGCTCCTCGACGGCTTCGGGCGCGTCTACGGGCAGCGTTCGTTCAACGCGTCGGGCGTCAAGGTCGCGGAAACCTTCAGTGCGGTGGAGGCATCGGGCTTGCAGGCCGGCGAGAAGTATCGCCAGCGTCAGGTCGCTTCGGGAGGCACGACACTCAGCACGTACTTCGACGAGCTCCAGCGCGAGGTACGCCGCGAGGCGAAGCAGTTCGCGGCCGGCTACGTCAATTCCAGCGTGAGCTACGACGCGGCGGGCCGCAAGAGCGCGGCCACCAAGCCCGCGGGCGCCGGTACCGTGACCACGGCGTGGGCCTACGACACGCTCAATCGCCTCGCGAGCGAGACGATGACGGGCAGCGGACTCTCGCTCACCTCGACTTACGCGTATGGTGTGACCGCGTCGATGCTCGTCGACGGCGCGTCGGTCGGACCGCTGAAGTCGGTGTCGATCACGCAGTCGGGGACCGGGATCACCCCACGGACCAACGTCAAGTACAGCAACAGCCAGGGGCAGGCGGTCCGCGTCGTCGACGGGGAGGGCGGCGCCACGAGCTTCGTGTACGACGCCTACGGCAACCTCGCCAAGGCCATCGGCCCGACCGGCATCGCCGAGCAGATGACCTACGACCAACGAGGCCGCAAGGTGTCGCTCGCCAATCCGGACAGCGGAGCCTGGAGCTACGAATACAACGGCGCGGGCGAGCTCGTGCGCCAGGTCGACGCCAAGGCGCAGGTCACGCGCAATTTCTACGATGCGCTCGGACGGGCGGTCGAGCGTCGCGAGCACCCGGGCAACGAGTCCACCACGCCGTTCGTCACCGTCACGAGCTTCGACCTGTACGCGGACGGCTCGATTTGCCCGCACGGCAAGGGCAAGGCCTGCGAGGTTCGTACGGCGACGGTGACGCGTGCATCGATCGGCGGCGCGCTGCCCTCGCCGCAGACGCGCCAGCAGGCGGTCTTCGACGACGCCGGCCGAGCGGTGCAGGGTACGACGACGATCGACGGCCGAGCCTTCGTCACCACCACCACGTTCGACGCCAACGGCCGCGTCGACAAGCTGCAGTATCCGTCCGGCTACACGGTGGTCAGCCGCTATACCGCCTGGAGCGGCTCGCTCGATCGCGTCGCGGAGTGGACCGGCGCCGCGGTCGGGCAGGTGCACTGGCTCGCCACCGCGCGCTACCCGGACGGTCAACTGTCCACCGCGACGGCGGGTGTCGCCAACCTGTCGCGCAGCTACGACGGGTTCGGCCGGGTGAGTGCGATTGCCGCGGGGGTGGGTGCCAATCCCACCTCGTTGCAGAGCGCGACGTACGCGTTCGATGCGCTGGGCAACCTGACTCAGCGCAGCGAGGCTGTGCTCAATCCCGGTACGCAGAACTACGGCTACGACCGCGTCGATCGCCTGACCAGCGACGCCGGAGCCGGCGTGAGCTACGACGCGGCCGGGAACATCACCCTGCGCGCGGGCGCGAGCTATGCCTATCAGGCCGGCACGCACCGGATGCTGTCGCATGCAGGGACGAGTTACGGCTACGACGCCAACGGCAACGTCGTGAGCATCGGGGGCGGGACCGCGCGCACGATCACGCCCACGGCGTTCAACCTGCCGGCGACGATCGCGCAGGGTGCTACCACGCTCGCGTACGTCTACGACGCCGGGCACAAGCGCGTCAAGGAGACCGCGACTACCGCCGCGGGCACGACCACGACGTACTACTTCGGCGGCTACGAGGAGCTCACGCGCACCGACGGCGTCGCCGAGCGGCGCCACTGGATCGCCACCCCGGACGGAACCGCGGGAATCCACACCACGCGAACCGACGGCAGCACCGCGTCGCGCTACTGGCTGACCGATCATCTGGGCAGCGTCGCGGGCGTGGTCGACGAGGCCGGCGCCGTCAAGCAGAAGGCGACCTACGCGGCGTGGGGCGGCAAGACGCAGGTCACCCAGTCCGACCCGCAAGCCGAGGATCGCGGCTTCACCGGCCACGAGCA
>JADLEZ010000150.1 GCA_020845855.1 Burkholderiales bacterium | reverse complement strand
TCGGCGGCGATCTTCTTCCACTGCGCGAGCTCGGTCTTCATCGACGCGGAGAACGCCGCGGGCGTGATCGCGTGGGGCAGCGTCCCGTCGGGCGCCAGCACCGTCGCCATCTCCGGTGACGCCGCGACGGCGTTGATCTCCTGGTTGAGCCTGTCGACGATCGCCTGCGGCGTGCCCGCCGGCGCGAACACGCCGACCCAGATGTCGACGTCGAAGCCGGGCGCGACCGCCGCGATCGGCGCGAGGTTCGGGAACGCGGGATGCGGCTTGGCCGAGGTCACCGCCACGGCGTTGATCTTGCCGCCTTTCATGAGACCCGCGACCGTGCTGTAGTTGCTGATCATGACCTGGATCTGGCCCGCCGCGAGGTCGGCGGATGCGTTGGCGGCGCCCTTGTAGGGGACGTGCACCATGTTGATCTTGGCGGTGTCGTCGAGAAGCTCGGTGGTCAGATGCGCGATCGAGCCCACGCCGGCGGTGCCGTAGTTGAGCACACCGGGCTTGGCGCGCGCGGCGGCCACCACGTCGGCGGCCGACTTGTACCCCGTGGCGGCGGAAACGACCATGATCATCGGGCCGCGCCCGACCATCGCTACCGGCGCGAACGCGGTGAGCGGATCGTACGGCAGCTCCTTCTGCGTGGCGGCCGCGGTGAGGAAGCTCGACGACGTGAGCAGCAGGACCGAGCCGTCCTTGGGCGCCTTGGCGACATAGTCGGCGCCGACCACGCCGGCGGCGCCGGCCTTGTTCTCGACGATGACCGTCGCGCCGAGGCGCGCGGCGAGCGGCCCGGCAAGCGCGCGGGCGATGACGTCGTTGCTGCCGCCCGCCGAGAACGGGACCACGATCCGGATCGTCTTCGGCATCGCCTGTGCATGCGCCGACCCCACGAGATTCGCTGCGACGGCGATGGCCGCCAGCAGCCGCAGAAATCGCATCATGGTCATCTCCCCGGAAGTGCCGCGATCCCGCGATCGTAGCGCAAACGGCGGATGCTATGATCCCCGGCGAGAACCATGCAGTCGCTGCGCATCATCTGTCCCAACGGCCACCTGGGCTTCGCGCCGACCCGCGAGGAGAGCTTTCGCCTGGGTGTGGCGGCGCGGCCGGATTGCATCGCGGCCGACTCCGGCAGCGACGACGTGGGGCCGATCCCGCTCGGCTCCGGCACCTCGACGAGCCCGCTCGCGTGGCAAACGCACGACCTCGAGCTCATGCTGCTCGCGTCGCGCGAGCTTCGCGTGCCGATGATCATCGGGTCGGCCGGCGACACCGGCGCCGACAGCCGCGTGGACCTGTTCGTGAAGATCATCCGCGAGCTCGCCGACAAGCATCGCCTGCCGCGCTTTACGCTCGGCTACTTCTACTCCGAAGTCGACCGCGAGCACGTGCGCCGGCGCATGCGCGCGGGAGAGGCGGTTGCCGGACTCGAAGGCCATCGCGCGCTCACCGAGAGCGAGCTCGGCGCGACCGAGCGCATCGTGGCGATGGCGGGCGTGCACCCGTTCATCCGCCTGCTGGAGCAGGGCGCGGACGTGATCATCGGCGGGCGCAGCAGCGACAGTTGCGTGTTCGCCGCACCCGCGATCCATCACGGTTTCCCGGAAGCGCAGGCGTACTACCTCGGCAAGGTGCTGGAGTGCGCGTCGTTCTGCGCCGAGCCGTACGGGGGCAAGGAGACGGTGCTGGGCGAGGTGACCGCCGACGCAGTCGAGGTCACCGCCATGCACCCCGCGCAGCGCTGCACGGTCGCATCGGTCGCCGGGCACGCGATGTACGAGCGCAGCAATCCGTATTTCGAGCACGTCGCGGGCGGCACGCTCGACATGTCGCATTGCCGCTACGAGCAGGTCGCGGAGAAGACCACCCGCATCACCGGCGCGCGCTTTCGCCATGCCGACGAGTTCCGGGTGAAGCTCGAAGGGGCCGGCAAGGTGGGCGAGCGCTACGTCGGCATGGTCGGCATCCGCGACCCGTACACCATCGCGCACGTCGACGAGGTGATCGGATGGGCGCGCGACAAGGTGCGCGAGCGCTTTGGTGAAACGGGGTACGAGCTCTACTACACGGTATACGGCCGCGACGGCATCATGGGCGAGCTCGAGCCCAACCGCCACCGCCCGGCGCACGAGCTGTGCATCCTCGTGCAGGGTGTAGCGCCGACGGCGGCCATGGCGGAGGAGGTGTGCATGATCGGCACCCGCCAGATGTTCTACGCGCGGCTGCCGGAGGTGAAGGGCTCGGCCGGGGCGGTCGCGTTCGCGCTCGACGAGGTGCTGCGCGCGAGCCCGGCCTACCGCTGGACGCTCAACCACACGCTGCGCTGCGACGACCCGCTGGAGCTGTTCCCCACCCACCTCGTCACCATCGGCCAATGACGCGCCTCGCCGACCTCGCCAAGACCATCCGCAGCAAGAACGCGGGGGTCGACCTCATCACGTTCGACATCATCTTCGCCGAGCGCGCGAGCTACGAGCGCGTCAAGCGCGCGGGGGTCGTCACCCGCGAGTCGATCTGCAAGCTGTACGGGCTTGCCCCCGAGCGCATCGCCGACTTCGTCGAGTTCGATCCGGGCAACGCCATCAAGTTCACGATCTACCGCCTGCGCCCGAGCGGCAGTCCGGGCGACCCCGACATCTTCGGTGCGCAGCAGTACGCGCCGCTGCTCGACATCGAGGTTCCGGAGTCGCCACGATGATCCCCTCCACCGTCGACGCCACGCTCGATCTCCTCGCCGCGCAGGACTACGTCGCCGAGCGCCGGCTCGCCACCGCGGTCTTCCTCGCGCTGAAGCTCCGCCGCCCGCTGTTTCTCGAAGGCGAGGCCGGGGTGGGCAAGACCGAGATCGCGAAGGTGCTCGCGGCGGGGCTCGGCAAGCCGCTCGTGCGCCTGCAGTGCTACGAGGGCCTCGACACGGCGGCGGCGGTGTACGAGTGGAACTACCCGCGCCAGATGATCGAGATCCGGCTGGCGGAAGCCGCGGGCGGCGTGGCGCGCGAAAAGCTCGCGCACGACATCTTCACGCCGCAGTTCCTGCTGAAGCGCCCGCTGCTGCAGGCGATCGACCCCGACGGCGGTGTCGCGCCCGTGCTGCTGATCGATGAGCTCGACCGCGCCGACGAGCCGTTCGAGGCTTACTTGCTCGAAGTGCTCTCCGATTTCCAGGTGTCGATCCCCGAGCTGGGCGTCGTTCGCGCGCAGGAGCCGCCGGTGGTGGTGATCACGTCCAACCGCACGCGCGAGATCCACGACGCGATCAAGCGGCGCTGCCTGTACCACTGGGTCGACTACCCGGATGCGCTGCGCGAGCTCGCGATCCTCGAGCGCAAGTGCCCACGCGCCCCGGAGCGGCTCGCCCGCGAGATCGTCGGCTTCACGCAGCGACTGCGTACGATGGATCTGTTCAAGGCGCCGGGCATCGCCGAGACGCTCGACTGGGCGGAAGCGCTGATCGCGCTCGACCGCATCGCGCTCGACCCGCAAACGGTCGCCGACACCCTCGGCGTGCTGCTCAAGTACCAGGACGACGTCGGCGCGCTCAGCCCCGAGGTGGCGGCGAAGATCGTCGCGCAAGTGCAGGCGGAGGGCGTCAAGGCGTGAATGCGCCGTCGGGCGCCGCAAGGCCGACTGGAGGCGAGTTCCTACTGCCGCGCGGCCGGCTCGCCGAGAATGTCCTGCACTTCGTACGCCTACTGCGCGCGGCGGGCCTGCCGGTGGGCCCGGCCAAGGTGATCGACGCGATCGCGGCCGTCGAGGCGGTCGGCGTGCAGAACCGCACCGACTTCCGCGAGGCGCTGGCGGCGGTGCTCGTGTCGCGCCACGAGCACCTTGCGTTGTTCGAGCAGGCGTTCGACATCTTCTGGAAGAACCCGAGGCTTCTCGAGAAGATGGTCGCGGCACAGTTGCCGCGCGTGCTCGGGCGCGTGGGCGAGGAGACGGCGGCGGATAACCTGCCGGCGCGACTCGCGCAGGCGATGCTGCCGCCGAAGCCGCCGCAGCCAAAGCACGAGGAAGACGAGGTCGAGGTCGACGCGGCGCTCTCCTTCTCGCCGCGGGAAGTACTGCAGAAGAAGGACTTCGCGACCATGACGGCTGACGAGCTTTCCGAGGTGAAGGCGACGCTCGCGCGCCTGAAGCTTCCGGTGCCGGAGCGGCCGCAGCGGCGCACGCGCGCCTCGGCGCGCGGAACGCGCATCGACCTGCGCGCGACGATGCGCGGCATGACCGGCGCGGCCGGCGCCATCGCGCCGCTCGCGTTTCGCGCGCGCGTCCGCCGCCCGCCGCCGCTGGTCGTGCTGTGCGACATCTCGGGGTCGATGGACCGCTACGCGCGCATGCTGCTGCACTTCCTGCACGCGATCACCAACGACCGCCATCGCGTCAGCACGCTCGTGTTCGGCACCCGCCTCACCAACGTCACCCGGCATCTCGCGCACCGGGACGTCGACGTGGCACTCGCGAAGGTCGCGGCGTCGGTCGACGACTGGGCGGGCGGCACGCGCATCGGCACCTGCCTAGAGGAATTCAACCGCCGCTGGTCGCGGCGGTTGCTGGGGCAGAACGCGGTCGTGCTCCTGATCAGCGACGGTCTCGACGCGGACGCCGGCGAGGGACTCGCGTTCGAGGTCGAGCGGCTCGCCAAGTCGTCGGCGCGTCTCGTCTGGCTCAATCCGCTGCTGCGCTACGCGGGGTTCGAGGCGCGGCCCGCGGGCATCCGCGCAATCCTGCCCTACGTCGACGACTTCCTGCCGGTGCACAACGTCGCGTCGCTGCGCGACCTCGCGGCGGCACTCGATCCGGGACGCGTCCGGACGCGCAGCGTCAGGCGATCTTCGCCGGCCGCGCGACAGCGCCCGTATCCCTGAACTCGCGAATGTCGGGCCGGCTGCCCCACATGCAGAAGCCCGCGGGCTCGAACGGAAACTGGCGCGGCTGCCACGACTTCTCCTCGTCCGGCGAGATGAGCTTCACGCCGGTCGAGTACTCGAAGACCATGCCGTCCGGCCCTTCGAAGTAGAGGAAGATCGCGCCCGACGTCGGATGGCGGCCCGGGCCGAACACGATGCGCACGCCCTTTTCCCTGAGCCAGTACCAAGAGCGCATGATGTCGTCGAAGGTCGCGGTCTGGTGGTTGACGTGCTGCACGCCGGGATGGTCGGACGGAAACAGCGCGATGGTGTGGTGGATCTCGTTGATCCGCAACAGCGGCGCCTTGCCGATGCGGTCGGACACGCGGGCGTTCATGACGCGCGTCCAGAATTTCTCGTCGCGCGCCGGGTCCGCACTGCGCAGGCCGATGTGCGAGAAGCCGGTGATCCCGGCGTCGCGCGCCGGGAAGTAGCGCCAGCCGCTCGCCTGCGGCCGGTGGACGATCTCGATCGCGTTGCCGCTCGGGTCGGTGAAGGCGATCATCGACTCGACGTAGCGCTGCTCGCAGTCGTCCCGGGTGCCGCGATGGACCCGAACGTCGAGCGCTTCGAGCGCCGACGCGGCCGCGTCGATCTCCTCCGGCGCCGTCACCTCGAAGGCCGCCACGTGCGCGCGCGGGTCCCCCTCGAAGTACACGAGCGTGTGGTCGCGCGAGTCGCTGCGAAAGTACGCGGACTTGCCTTCGCGCCGCACCTGCTGCAGGCCGAGGATCCGGGTGGCGTAGTCGGCGGCGGCGTCGACGTCCTTGGTGCCGAGCCGAACGTAGCGGATTTCGCGAAGGTTGATCATGGCCGGCCTCCGGTCGGATCAGCGTGCATTGTACCTGCCGCGAGAAAACCCTTGCCCGACGCCAGGGCGGCGGCCGTCTTCATCGCCGTGAGAATGCTCTCGTGCTGCGCCTTGCCCTGCCCCGCGATGTCGAACGCGGTGCCGTGCGGCACATTGAGCATCACGAACGGCAATCCCATGTAGATGGTGCACGCGCCCGCGAACGCCGTGGTCTTGACCGCGATCTGGCCCTGGTCGTGGTACATCGTGACCACCGCGTCGTAGCGTCCTTCCAGGCACAGGCGGAA
The DNA here is from genome assembly GCA_020845855.1 of Burkholderiales bacterium. Classification (GTDB taxonomy): domain Bacteria; phylum Pseudomonadota; class Gammaproteobacteria; order Burkholderiales; family Casimicrobiaceae; genus VBCG01. The sequence continues at coordinate 824 of JADLEZ010000150.1, read as the reverse complement.
CACCGAGTCCGGCGAGATCGGGCCGGCGACGTCGATGCCCTCCCGTTTCGCTGCCTCGACCGCCGGCGCGACCTGGTCGCGGTCCTCCTCGAACATCGCATGCGGGTTGAGGCCGGCGACCCCGATGCGCGGATGCGGCAGCCCCCACTTCCTCAAGTACTCGTCGACCATGCGGATCACCGGCACGATGCGCGCCGGCGTGACGGTGGCGACCACGTCGCGCAGGCGGATGTGCTCGCTGATCGGGACCGCGCGCAGCGCGCCGCTGATGCGGAACATATAGGTGCCGGGCGGCTGCAACTCGTCGATGTCCTTGACCACGCCGCCCAACTTGAGCGAGCTCGAATCGACCGGGCCCAGCACGAGGCCGTCGATGTCGCGCGCGCCGCCCAGGCGCTCGCCGAGCCGGATCCAGTCGACGACCGCGCGCCCCGCGGCCGCGGAGGGCGCGCCGACCGTGTACGCGCCCGGCGCGATGTTGCCGGGGTCGAGCACGTTGACGGCACCTGTGTCGGCCGCCTCCTTGGGATGCGCGATGCGCACGACCGGGCTGCCGATGCCGCTGATCCGCGCGGCACGCTGCACGGCGGCCAGTTCCCCGATGAAGAGCGGCCGGCACACGCCGGCGAGCTCGCCGCTCGCGACGGCCTTGACGCAGACCTCGGGCCCGATGCCGGCGGGATCGCCGATCATCGCAGCGATGGTGGGAAGCGCGTCGCCCATGCGATCCATCTTACCCGACAATCGCGCCGCCACCGCCGGCGTATCATCGCTGCGCGAACGAAGGAAGGGCAGCCCATGAACGACACCGTGTTCGACCCCGG
>JADLEZ010000149.1 GCA_020845855.1 Burkholderiales bacterium | reverse complement strand
GTCGGGCATCAACCAGCGGAACGCGATCATCTTCGGCGCCTGGGCGATCGCCACGTACTCGTGCCAGAAGAACCGCAACCGCGCGAGCAGGCTCATCTCGACCTCGGCCGGGCGCGGGCCGCGCCAGTACCAGCCGAAGAAGACCCAAACCGCCGTGAACAGAAGCGGGACCGCGAGGTACGCGAGCGGCAGGCCGACGACGAATTTCCACGGCGCCGCGCCGTGCATAACGGCGTAGGCTGCCCACCCCGCGTACGCCGCGAACCCGATCGCCACCGCGATGCCGAAGTAGACGGCGACCCACATGGGCGAGAATGAGATGCCCTACGCACTCACGCGATGCGTGCGCCAGCTGCGCAGCGCGCTTACCGCCGACTCGAGGTCGGGGATCAGCACGACCCCTGGAAGCGTCTTACGCACGCGCCGGGTCATCTCCCCGCCCGCCCACAGCGTGACCTGCGCCGGCAGCTCGCGGCGCAGCACCGCAAGGCCATCTGTCGCCTGCCGCAGCGGAAACGCGGCGGAAAACGAGAGCGCGACGATGTGCGCCTTGTGCGCGATCGACGCGCGCCGGATGTCCTCGATCGGCGTCTGCGGGCCGAGCGAGATGCAGCACACGCCCTCCGGCGCCATCACCGCCTCGACCATGAGCAGGCCGAGCCCGTGCTGCTCCGAGGGAAACGTCGTGAGCAGCATGCGCGGCGTGCCGGCTGGCTTGGGAAAGGCGTTGATCGCCGCGCGCAGCACGACGTGCAACTGCTCGGTGTACAGGTGCTCCTCGAACACCTGCAACTCGCCGCGCATCCACGCCTCGCCGACTGTGCGGTTGAGCGGCGTGATGGTCTCCAGCACGAAACGGGTCATTCCTTGGCGCATGAGAAGGCCGGTCAGCACGCTCGCGAGGCCCGTCACGTCGTGGCCTTTGAGCATCGCGAGCACGTCGCGCTCGAGCGCGGGAGCGGCCTCGTCGCGCCGCGCAGGCGCGCGGGCGTCGGCCATCGCGTTCAACTCCGCGGTCGACAAGCCGATGATCTTACCGGGCCGCACGCCCACGTCCATGAGCTTCTTCATCGCGCGCAGCTTGCCCACGTCGGCGCTCGAATAAAGCCGCTCGCCGTTGTCGTCGCGCGCCGGTGTGGGAAACCCGTAACGGCGCTCCCACATCCGCAGCACGTCCTTGGAAAGGCCCGTATCGCGCTCGACGGCACTGATGTTGAGGGCGATGCCAGGTCGATCGCGAGACATTGTCTTGGACGAATATTGACAACGGGCCGAAGAGTTCCGTATCGTAGCCTCGGTCCGCAAGTAATGTCCAGGACAGTTTCCGAGCTCGGCAGGCCGGCGGGCTAGGGCTAGGAGTCTGCGCGGCAGAAGCTGGCTGGGTGATCGGGAGACGAGTACACCATCCGTCCTGTGTCATCCCGAGGCGCCTGCGCCGAGGGATCTGGTTGTAGAGCCTACGGATCCCTCGCTTCGCTCGGGATGACACAAAGGAGCTAGCGCATCCGAGCGCCGCGCCCGTGCGTATGCTGCGCATGGGCTTTCGAGGGGAGGCGAGCTTGCGCGTTGCAATCGTAGGATCGGGCATCGCGGGGCTCGGCGCCGCGCGCCTGTTGCATCGGCAGGGGCATGCGGTGACGCTGTTCGAGGCCGCGCCGCGCGCGGGCGGGCACGCCGCGACCGTCGATGTAGCGATCGCCGGCCGCAGCTTCCCGGTCGACACCGGATTCCTGGTCTACAACGAGCGCACGTACCCACGCCTCGTCGGGCTGTTTCGCGAGCTAGGCGTGGAAAGCGTGGCGAGCGAGATGTCGTTTTCGTGCCGCGCCGAGCGCGACGGCGTCGAGTGGGCGGGCAGCGGCATCGGGTCCCTGTTCGCGCAGCCGCGCAATGCCGCGCGCCCGGCGTTCTGGGGGATGCTGGCCGACATCGTGCGCTTCAACCGCGAGGCGAGCGCGTTGGCCGGCGGCGAGCGCCTGTGGCACGTGCCGCTCGGCGACTGGCTCGACGCGCAGCGCTACGGCGCAGGCTTTCGCAACTGGTACCTCCTGCCGATGGCCGCCGCGATCTGGTCGTCCCCGCGGCGCGACATCCTGCGCTTCCCGCTGCCTGCGTTCCTGCGCTTCTGCCGCAACCACGGCCTCCTGCGACTCACGGACCGGCCGCGGTGGCGTACGGTGCGCGGCGGTGCGCGCATCTACGTCGAGCGCATCGTTGCCGGACTGCCCGACGTGCGGCTCGCTACACCGGTGCAGCGCGTGCTGCGCCGCGCCGGTCACGTCACCGTGGTAACGCACGGCAACGTCGCCGAGCGCTTCGACGAGGTCGTGCTCGCCTGCCACAGCAACCAGTCGCGGGCGATCCTCGCCGACCGCTCGCCACGCGAGGATCGCCGCCTCGCGAGCGTCCGCTACCAGACTAATCGCGCCGTGCTGCATACGGACGAGACACTGCTGCCACGTGCGCGGCGCGCGTGGTCGGCGTGGAACTGCCTGTGCGTCGACGATCCCGCGGGCGAGCGTCCCGTTGCTGTTTCCTACCTCATCAACAAGCTGCAGCCGCTGCCGTTGCCGACGCCGGTGATCGTGACGCTCAACCCGCCGGTCGAGCCGCGCAACGTGCTGGGCGAGTTCGTGTACGAGCATCCGCTGCTCGATGCCACCGCGATCGCCGCTCAACGCGCGATCGCAAGCGAGCAGGGGGCGCGGCGGACGTGGTTCGCGGGCGCCTGGATGGGCTACGGCTTTCACGAGGACGGGCTCGCCTCGGCGCACGCGATCGCCGACGCGTTCGCGCGCGGCTATTCTTCGAGGCGAGCTGCGGCATGAGCGGAAGCCCGTCGAACGCGTGCCTAGTCGAGGGCGTGGTGATGCACAAGCGCTCGCGGCCGGCGGCGCATGCCTTCCGGTACTCCGCGTTCTGCCTGCGCCTGCCGCTGTCGCGCATGCACGAAATCGAGGGCAGCGGCGTGCGTGTCAATCGCCGCGGCCTCGTGAGCTTCCACGAGCGCGATCACGGCGCGCGCGACGGCTCGTCGCTCGAAGCCTGGGCGCGTTGCCTGCTCGCGCGCGAGCGCGTGGACTGCGAGGGCGAGATCGTCCTGCACGCGTTCCCGCGCATGCTGGGCTACGTGTTCAACCCGGTGAGCTTCTGGGTATGCCACGATGCAGCCGGCGCCGTGCGCGCGGTGCTCGCCGAGGTCAACAACACCTTCGGCGAGCGCCACCTCTACCTCCTCGCGCACGACGACGGGCGCGCGATCGGCAACGGCGAGGCGCTGCGCGCGCGCAAGGCATTCCACGTGTCACCGTTCTGCGGAGTCGTCGGGCATTACAGGTTCCGCTTTCACTTCGGTGCCGATCGCTTTGTCGCGCGCATCGACTACTTCGACGGCGAAGCCGCCACACCCCTGTTGGCCACGTCGATCTCCGGGGCGGCGCGGGCGCTGCCGCGGCGCCTGCCCTGGCAGCTCCTGTGGCGCTATCGCTGGTTCACCCTCGGCGTGATCGCGCGCATTCACTGGCAGGCCGTGCGCCTGCTGCTCGCCCGCGTGCCGTACGTGCGCAAACCCGCGCCGCCGGCAGCCGGTCTCACGCGCGGGCAATGACGGGGATTGGCCGCGCGCTCGCCGCGCCTCGTCCGCGTGTGCCGGCGCCGGCGCGCGTGCTGCTCGCAGTGCTCGCGCGCCTCGCGCACGGCAGCCTCGAGATCACCACACCCGACACCGTCACGCGGGTGTTCGGTCCCGGCGGCGCGCCGGGACCGGCGGTGCTGCGCATCGGCGACTGGGCTGCCGCCGGCGCGGCGCTGCGCGGCGGCGACGTCGGCTTCGCCGAAGGGTACATGGCGGGCCACTGGGATACGCCGGATCTCGCGCAGCTGCTCACCGTGCTCGCCGCCAACCAGTCGGCACTCGAGCGCGTGTTCTACGGCCGCTTCTGGGCGCGCGCGCTCCTGCGCCTGCGCCACCTGTGCCGCGCGAACACGAAGCGCCAGGCGAAGCGCAACATCGCCGCCCACTACGACCTCGGCAACGCGTTCTACGCGCTCTGGCTCGACCCCACGATGACCTACTCGGCGGCGTGCTTCGACGGCGACCGCGCGCGGTCGCTGGAAGATGCCCAGATCGCCAAGTACGACCGCATGCTCGCAGCGCTCGGCCTGCGCGCGCCGTCGCGCATCCTCGAGATGGGTTGCGGCTGGGGCGGCCTGTGCGAGCGCGCGGCGCGCGCGGGACACCACGTCACGGGCATCTCGCTGTCCAATGCCCAGACCGGGTATGCGCGCGAGCGCCTGGCGCGGGCGGGCCTCGCCGCCGACCTGCGCGTGCAGGACTATCGCGATCTGCGCGGCACCTTCGACGCCGTGGCCTCGGTGGAGATGATCGAGGCGGTGGGCGAGCGCTACTGGCCCGCGTACTTCCGCGCGGTGCGCGCGGCGCTGGTTCCGGGCGGCCGCGCCTGCATCCAGGCGATCACCATCGCTGTCGAGCGCTTCGCGCGGTATCGCGCGCAATCGGACTTCATCCAGCAGTACATCTTCCCGGGCGGGATGCTCGCGTCGCCTGCGCGCCTGACCGCGGAGGCGGCACGCGCCGGACTCGACCTCGTCGCCGCGCACACGTTCGGGCGCGACTATGTCGAAACACTGGCGCGTTGGGCGGCCGCGTTCGACGCCGCGCTGCCGGCCATTCGCGCGCAGGGCTTCGACGAGCGCTTCATCCGCTGCTGGCGCTTCTATCTCGCCTACTGCACCGCGGGCTTCGCTACGCGGACCACCGACGTCGGCCAGTACACCTTCGTGGCAACCTGAAGCCGGCAACCGCGCCGCCTGAAATCGCGTGTCGTGCGACCGGCGGACACCACGCCGCCGTGGACGAGCCACTGACGATCTGTCATACTTAGCGGCTTTGGCGAGCTAGCTCAGCTGGTTAGAGCAGAGGAATCATAATCCTTTGGTCGGGGGTTCGAGTCCCTCGCTCGCTACCAAACTAGCGGATCGATGCAAAAGGCGTCCGCGCGGCCCTAAGGATGACGAGGCGGCGGTGTTGCGCCTTTTGCATCGATGCCTTTTTTCCGGTCACTGCGGCGCGCACATGATCACGCCAACCGGCCCGTAGCCTTCCGGAATCCATCCCTGCGCAAGCATGAGCGCGCGTACCGGCAACTCCGTCGTGTATCGATGGTTCGGCGCGCCGCCCTGGCCGTTGTTGTACATGCGATAGACCGGGTTCATGCCCGCGGGACACGTCCCGTCCTGAGCAGGCGCCCTCGTGTAGAACACGTCGCCTTCGAACTGCCAGTTCGGGTTCGCCTGCACGGTCAGGCATTCCGGCGCATCCGGTGTGTAGAAGTGGGAGCTGCGCTCGCCGAACGCGGTGCTGAAGAACCGGCATGCCGTGCGCAACCCCGCCGATGGCGACGGATAGACGTTGAACTGCTTACCGGTGCGTATCCAGCCGGCGAACGCGCCGCTGTCGAGCTTGGGGATTTCGGCGGAACTCGCGGTGACGAAATAGTGATCGAAGCCCGCGTGGTAGTACTCGATCGCCGCGACGGCGTAAGGCGGCGGCGGCGGGGGAGGCGGAGCACCGCTTAGGCCCACACCCGTCGCCTGGATCGCCTGGGGGCCACCGTCTGCATTGCTCGTCACCGTAATGGTCGCCGTGCGCGATCCGAGGCCGAACGGCGCGAACGTGACGTTGAACGTGCACGAAGCGCCCGGCGCCACCGAGCCGCAAGTCGCGCCGCTGACCGAGAACTCGCCGGCATTGGCGCTCTTGATCGAGACGACGGCAACCGGACCTTCGCCCGTGTTCGTGAGCGTGACCGGCTGGGGCACGCTGGCGAGACCCAGCAACGTGTCCGGCAGGCTCACGGTGGCGGGGACCGAAAGCTTGCCGACGACGGGTGGCGGCGCCACGTCTTCGCTCATGCCGTACAAGGGAACCGTCACGGAGCCGCCCGCGTCGTGGCTCCAGATGAGCGTGGCGTTGTCGATGCCGGTGCCGCTCGGCCGGTAGGCTACCGATACTTCGCACGCCGCGCCGGGGTTCAGCACGGCGCCGCAGGTGTTGCCGCCTACCACGAATTCGGCGCCGTTGCTGTTCGCCAGCGCAAGGCCGCTCGCCGCCGCGTTGCCGGTATTGCTCACCGCGATCGTGGTGGCCGCGCTCGTCTGGCCGGGGGGCACCTTGCCGAACGACGCGAACGACGGCGATGCCTTCAGGTTCGCGCTGGGCGCCACGATCCCGGTTCCCGCGAGTGGGACGACGATGTCGCTGGCTGCGGCCGACGTGATCGTGACCGTTCCCGCGTCCGAAGTTGCGGCCGTCGGTTCGTAGGTGATGCCGAGAGTACAGCTCGCGCCGGCCTCCAGCGTGATACTGCAGGTACCGGCGTTGATTCGGAACCGCGCGCCAGCGCCGCTGACGGCGACGCCCGTCGCCGCGGCCCCGCCGGAGTTGCGAAGCAGGATCGCCTGCGACGCGATCGTGCCCACCGTGACATTTCCAAAGGCGACGCTTGCGGGGATTGCGGCCAGATTCGATACCGGTGGTGGCCCGCCGGCTCCGCTCAGGCTGACCTCGACCGCCGGCCCTCCGGTGTGCGCGAAGGTAAGGGTGGATGTGTCGATGCCGATGCCCGTGGGTGTATACGCAACGTTCAGGCTGCACGAGGCCCCCGCGGCAAGCGAGGTTCCACACGTGTTCGAGCTGACCACGAACTCCGCGGCATTGCCATTGGACAGGGTGAGCCCGTCCGCCGCGGCGTTGCCGGTGTTGGTCAGGGTGACGCGTTGCGGGGTGCTCGACGCGCCCTGTGCCACCGTGCCGAACGCGAGCGAGGTCGGCGACGCGGACAAGGAGGCGGCCGCCGCCGCCGTTCCGACACCCGCCAGCGCGATCGGCATCGTGCTGCCGCCGCCGGTGATCGTGTCCGTCGCGGAGACGGGCGCGGCCGCGCTCGGGCTGAACGTGAAGATCACGGTGCAGCTCGCGCCGGCATTCAGCGTTGCGGCGCTGCACGTGCCCGCCCGGTTGAAACTGGCGGGCGCCGATGGATACGCCATGTTGGTGGCGGCAGCCGTCCCGGTGTTGGATACCGTGATCGTTTGCGGCGCGCTAACCTGTCCGACGGCGACGTTGCCGAACGCGAGCGAGGTCGGCGACGCGGAAACGTTGGGCACGGCCGGCGCGACTCCGGTGCCGCTCAGTGCGACTTGCACCGGCGACCCGCCGCTGAACGTGAACGAAAGATTCGCGCTGTCCGCTCCCGTCCCGTTCGGCGCATAGGTCACGCCGAGGCTGCAGGAAGCGCCCGCGGCGAGCGACGATCCACAGGTATTGGCGCTCACCACGAATTCGGCGGCGTTGCCGTTGGACATCGCCAGCGCGCCCGCGGCGGCGGCTCCGCCGTTGGTAACGGTTATCGTGCGAGCCGCACTCGACTGGCCGACCGTCACGTTGCCGAAGGTGTGCGACGTCGGCGACGCGGTCAGCGATGCGGCCGGCGCCGACACGCCGGTGCCCGACAGCAGAACGGGAATCGAGACGCCGCCGCCGGTGACCGTGTAGGTGGTGGTGTCCGTGACGGTGGCG
>JADLEZ010000148.1 GCA_020845855.1 Burkholderiales bacterium | reverse complement strand
TCACGGTGCCCCAGGTCGTGAGCAGGATGTGGCCGATCGCGACGGTGCCCGAATACCCCAGCACCGCGATGGGGCTGCCTGAGCGCTCCTGAACGGCGGCCATGGCCGCGGTCATCGTCTGCGCGCCGGCGATGCCGCCCAGCAGCAGCACGGGGTCGAGCTTCAGCAGGTAGCGCCCAACGTACAGGCCGACCACGAGCGGCGCCGACGTCACCGCGATGCCGCCGAAGAACAGGCCGACGCCTGCCGTGCGCAGCGCTTCGACGAAATGCGGTCCGGCGGCGAGGCCGATCATCGCGACGAAGGCGGCGAGGCCGATCGAGATCATGAATTGCACCGCGCCTTCGGGAATGCGGCCGAAGCGCGGACGCACCGAGTGCAGGTATCCGGTGACGAGCCCGGCCAGCAGCGTGCCCACGCTCGTTCCCATCGCGATGCGCAGCGAGCCGATCGGCACGATCAGCAGGACGCCGATCAGCGCTCCGGTGACGATGCCGAGTGAGAGCGTCACGAAGTCGGTTTGGTCGCTTGGGTAGAGCGTTTCCCCGACCGCATCGGCGGCGCGGACCACGGCCGGTTCGGGGCCGGTGAGGCGCACGACGTCGCCGCGCTCCAGGACTACGCCCGGCGCGATCGGGACGGCCTGCCCGCCGCGCACGATGGCGCGCAGGAACACCGAGCGCACGGGCAGCGCGGAATCCGCGATCTGTCGCAGCGTCTTGCCGACGACATCGCGGGAGGTGACGAACACGCCGTACGACGCCATCGGGATGTCGAGGGCTTCGCGGTCGTCGACCTCGTCGGCGCCCGAACCTCCGACGATCTCAGCCAGCGCTTCGCGCGGACCCGACAGCACGACCGTGTCGCCCGCGCGCAGCCGCTGGCCGAGCGTGGCCGGGAGGATGCGGTCGTCGCGGCGCACGCGCTCGACGAACATGCGCTTGCCGGGAATCAGCGCCTCCACCTCGGCCACCGTCCTGCCGTCGGCAGGGCCGCCGGATCGGATCCGGTAGGCGCGAAGCTCGAACGGCCGCCACGCCGATATCACCCCGGGTTTATCGCGCTCGTAGCCGATGGCCTTCTCGGCATGCTCCGCCGCGGCGCGCAGATCGATGCCGAGCAACCTTGGCCCGACCACGCTGCAGAACAGGATCACGCCGAGCGCGCCGAAGACGTAACACACCGCGTCGGCGACCGCGACGTGCGACACGAGCCGCGCCCGCTCGGCCTCGGGAAGCGGCAGGGCGTTGATCGCTTCGACCGCGGTGCCGATCGCCGGCGACTCCGTCAACGCACCGGAGAGCAAACCCGCCGAGAAGCCCGCGTCGAGGTCGAGCACGCGCGACACGACGTACGCGGCAATCAGACCGGTCACCGACATGGTGGTTGCGAGCAGCGCCCAGCGCAGACCGTCGCCCTTCATCGCCTTGAAGAACTTCGGGCCGACCGAGTAGCCGATCGCGAACAGGAACAAAAGGAAGAGCAGCGACTTCGCGGTCGAGGAAACCGGAATCTCGACGACGGCGCCCAGGAGCATGCCGGCGAGCAGCGACCCGGTTACGGGTCCGAGCCCGAAGCCGCGCAGCTTGACGCCGCCGATCAGGTAGCCGGCGCCCATGACCAGGAACACCGCGAGTTCCGGGTACTTCGTGAACGTGGCGGCGAGCCATTGCATGACCGTTCCCCTTGCCGCCGGCCTGCGATCCGCAGGGGCGCCGCGCGGTGTGCGCTATGCTACTTGAAGACCCACTCGTAGTTCACGATGATCCGGTAGTCGTTGGTCACCGAGGTGGTGCCGGCGAAGTCCTCCTCGACGCGCGCGGCGCGTGCGCGGATCCAGAACGGCCGCGCCCACTTGGGCCATCGCTCGGAGCTGAACCGGTAGTCGAGCGTGAAGTCGTACTCATTGTTGTCGGAGAGCGCGGCGCCGGTCGCCGAGTCGATCGCGCCGCTCCCGAGCGCGGCGTAGGCGGTGATCGCCATCCCCGGCAAGTTCAGCGCGGCGAAATCGTAGACGCCGCCGATCAGCCACGCCTTCTCGCCGGCGCGGTCGAAGTCCTTGACGATCATCGACGTGTAGCCCGGCCACGAGCCGTAGGGCGACTGGTAGGCGTAGCCCTTGCCGGTCTGGGTGTAGCCGATCGACAGCGTCGCCGGGCCGCGAACGAGGTCGGCCTTGGCGCCGGCCGACCACGTGTCGAACGCCGAGCCCGTCAGGTTGTCGGCGCCGACGCTCGTCTGGTACATCCCCTGGGCGCCCAGTCTGAGTTTCAGCTCCCCGCCAAGCGGAGTGATCCACGCGGCGTCGGCGTAGGTCGACGCGAGGATGTTCGGGACCTGGTAGTAGGACAGCCGCAGGTCGAGGTCCTTAGCCGGGGCGCCCTTGACGCCCGCGAGCCACATGCCTTCTCCACCGCCTTGCGCGGCGCCCGCCACGCTCGCGAAGTTGCGGAACGTGTCGGCGTTGCGCGTCTTCATTTTCGTGAGGTAGCCGCCGAAGTACCTGATGCCGGAGACGCTGCCGCCGAGCGTGTAGCCCTCGAACGTGTTCGGCGTCATCCGGTTGTCCTGCGGGTTCACCTCGGGCTCGTTCACGTATTGGCGGTAGCCGGTGAACACCTGGTCCATCACCTTGATCGCCCCGTAGGCCTGGCCGAGTACGGTGTAGCCTTCCTGCCCGGGCTTGAGCAGCAGCGTCCCGTCTTTGTCGTCGGGCGCCCAGATCGGCTGCGAGGTGTAGCCGAAGGCGCCAAGCCGCAGCCATCCGCCCACCCACCCCGACTCGTAGCCGAGCCAGCCGCCGGCGGCCCATGCGGCACTCTGCGTGTCGTCGGGTTTCTGACGGTCGAAGTAGTAGCTGCGGAAATGCACGGTGATCGCGCTCTCGTCGACGAGCCCCTTCTTCAGCACTGCCGCGGCGTCCTGCCCGAACGCGGGCGTGGCGGCCGCGAACCCGAGTGCGGCGACCCACGCGCATGGGGCGATGCGTAGGGCACGGTTCAAGGCATGGGTCTTCACCGCGTCGCTCCGCAAGCGCACCCGAACGCGAT
>JADLEZ010000147.1 GCA_020845855.1 Burkholderiales bacterium | reverse complement strand
GTCGAGGCAAGGCCCGAAGGACGCCGGAGCGAGCGGGCCGAAGGCCAGGCGCGCAGCGCGCGTCCGCGAGCGATGGCGGCGGCCGACGCGCTGGCGAAGCGACTCGCACCGACCTATCGGAGGCCGCGCGTCGCCGCGCGAGCGTACGTGGCCGACACGCCGGACGTCGCATAGTCCGGAAGACGCGGAGGCCACGCCCCAAGCGCGAATCAGCGCCGAAGCGCGAAGGGCGCAGGTAGTCCATGGCTGCCGCTCCCCTTCCCCGGGCTGATGTCATGCACCCAGCCCCCGCGATCCCGCCGTTCGAGCCGCCGCCGCTGCCCACTTCCATGGGCGACTCCGGGCGACGCATCTTGTGGATCGTCGGCCTGTATCGCGCCATCTGCGCCGCGACACTCCTGGGCGCCGCGCTGCTGCTCGACCCGCGCACGCTCAACATCAGCAACCCGAACGCGTTCATCACCGGGACGGGCCTGTACTTCGTGTTCGGGCTGTCGTCGTTCTGGTGGGTGCAGCAGGACCGGCTGCCGATGCCGCTGCCCACCATGCTGTTCTCGCTGCTCGCCGGCGACGTGTTCTTCCTGTCGCTCATAATGTTCGCGGGCGGCACCTTCGGCGCCCCGCTGCCAATCCTGCTGTTTCCCCAACTCGCGGCCGCGGGCTGGATCCTGCGCACCCAGACCGCGTTCTTCCACGCCGCCTTCGCCGCGATCTGCCTCCTGGGGCTGGACGCCTACCGGGCGTGGCAGGGCGCCGTGAGCGGGCCGCAGGTGTTCCAGACCGGGATCATCGGCTTCGGCTTCTTCGCCACCGTCGGCATCGCGGTGGCGCTGGGCCGCTACACCAAGCAGTCGGAAGACCTCGCGGCGCAGCGGGGCATCGACGTTGCAAACCTCGAACAGGTCAACCGCCTCATCATCCAGGATATGCAGGACGGCGTGCTGGTGGTCGACCTGAACGGCGTGGTGCGCGGGCACAACGCGCAGGTGACGCGCCTTTTGGGCGGCTTCGGGCGCATGCGCGGCGGCATGCGCCTCGCGGAATTCTCGACCACGCTGCACGACTACTGGCGGCGATGGCAGGAGGACTTCACGGAGGCCCTGCCGCCGTTCAAGGTCGAGGCCACACAGCGCCTGCTGCGCGTGCGCCTGGTGCGTATCGGCACGGGCCTCAATGGCGGCACGCTCATCTACCTCGAGGACCTCGGCCGCGCCCAGACCGAGGCGCAGCAGATGAAGCTTGCCGCGATGGGGCGGCTGACCGCGTCCATCGCGCACGAGGTGCGCAATCCCTTGTCCGCGATCAACCAAGCGGCGCAACTGCTGGAAGAAGATGGCGCGGTCGCGCCGGAAGGCGCGCGGCTCCTCGGCATGATCAGAAACAACGCGAAGCGCATCGACCGCATCGTGGGCGAGGTGCTGCAGCTCAACCGGCGCGACCGCCAGCAGCCGGAAACGGTGCCTTTCGCGGAGTTCATGCGCACCCTGACCGACGAAATCGTGCAGGCCGAGAACATCCCGCCCGGCGGCTTGAATCTGCAGATTGCCGACGAACTGCTCGTTATTTTCGACCGCGGGCACCTGAACCAAATCGTGTGGAACCTGGTCCGCAACGCGTGGCAGCACTGCCAGAAGAAGGAAGGCAGCATCCGGGTGCTGGCGCGCGCGGGGTACATGGGCGATGCGGTAATCTGCGAGCTGATGGACGACGGCCCCGGCATCCCGGCCGAGCTGCGGCCGCAGATCTTCGAGCCGTTCTTCACCACCCGGCCGGGCGGCACCGGCCTCGGCCTGTACATCGCGCGCGAGTTGGCCGACGCCAACGGCGCCGCACTGGAGCTGTTGCCGAAAGGACCGGGCGCGCACTTCCGCATGACGCTCAAGCGCGCGCTGGCGCCGGAAAGCACGAACTAGGGGGAGCACCGTGACGCGAAGAATCCGTGGCCAGCCCAAGGTGCTGGTCGTCGACGACGAGCCGGATCTGCTCGAGCTCCTCGAGCTCACGCTGTCACGCATGGGGCTCGACACCTCGCGCGCCGAGAGCGTGGCCGACGCCATCAAGCTCCTCGACAAGGAGTCGTTCGACCTGTGTCTCACCGACATGCGCCTTCCCGACGGCGAAGGCTTGCGGGTGGTCGAGCACATCAACCACAAGGGCCTCGACGTCCCCGTCGCCGTGATCACCGCGTTCGGCAGCGCGGAGAACGCGGTCGCCGCCCTCAAGGCCGGCGCCTTCGACTACCTCGCGAAGCCCGTGGCACTGGAGCAGTTGCGCGCGCTGGTCAAGCAGGCGCTCAAGGTTCCCGAAAAGACGCAGCCGCCGAGCAGCTACCAGCTTCTGGGCGACTCGCCGGCGATGCAGCAGGTCAGAGGCTTGATCGACCGCCTCGCCAAGAGCCAGGCGCCGGTGTTCATCAACGGCGAGTCCGGCAGCGGCAAGGAGCTCGCGGCGCGCACCATCCACTTGCACGGTCCGCGCGGCGAGCAGCCGTTCGTCGCGGTCAATTGCGGCGCGATTCCCGAGAACCTCATGGAAAGCGAGTTCTTCGGCTATCGCAAGGGTGCGTTCACCGGCGCCGAAAGCGATCGCGACGGCTTCTTCCAGGCGGCCAACGGCGGCACGCTGTTCCTCGACGAAGTCGCCGATCTGCCGCTTGCGATGCAGGTGAAGCTCCTGCGCGCGATCCAGGAAAAGAAGGTGCGCAAGGTCGGCGCCACGCAGGAGGATCCGGTCGACGTGCGCATCATCAGCGCGACCCACAAGAAGCTCGCGGCGCTGGTCGAGTCCGGCAACTTCCGGCAGGACCTCTACTACCGCCTGCATGTGATCGAGCTGGCGATGCCGTCGCTGCGGGAGATGCGCGAGGACATTCCCCCGATCGCCAACGCGATCCTCGCCAAGCTCACGCGCAGCGGCAACGCGAGGCTCGAGCCGGAAGCGATCGCCGCGCTGGAGCTTTATCCCTTTCCGGGCAACGTGCGCGAGCTGGAGAACATCCTCGAGCGCGGCCTGTCGCTCGCCGCCGACCCGCAGCGCATCACCGCCGAGGACCTGCACCTCACGCCGGTGAGCGACGAGTCCGAAGGATCGGTGCCGCCGGGCGACAAGTGGCCGCTGCAGGACTACCTCGACCGCGTCGAGCGCGCGGCGATCAACGAGGCGCTGGAGAAGACGCGCTTCAATCGCACGGCGGCGGCGAAGCTGCTCGGGATCACCTTTCGCGCGATGCGCTACCGGATGGAGCGGCTGGGGATCAAGTAGCCGTGTCCGGGAAGTCCCCGCTCTTCGAGACACCTTCCCATTCGTCGATGGAGCGCAGCAACGACGTAAGCTTCTGCCGGGCGCGGCTCACCGCGGTCGCGCCCAAGACGAGATGTAGCGGTGGATCCGGGTGATCGACCACGCGGATGATCGCGTCCGCGGCGCGCAGCGGATCGCCCACCTCCTTGCCGATGTCCTTGTCCTGCTGCGCGCGCCGGGCACCGACGGTGTCCGCGTAAGCGCCGATGCGCGCTTTCGCGCGCACCATCGAGCGCCGCTGGAAGTCGGTGCGAAATGCGCCCGGCTCGATCAGGGTGACGCGTATGCCGTGCGGTGCGACCTCCAGCGCCAGGGCCTGCGACAATCCCTCCACGGCGAACTTCGACGCGTTGTAGTAGCCCGAGCCCATGTTGCCGATGAGACCGCCGATCGACGACAGGTTGACAATGTGCCCGCTGCGCCGGGCCCGCATCGCGGGCAGGGCGTCCCGGACGAGCGCGGCGAGCCCGAAGAAATTGGTGTCGAACATGGCGCGGATCTGCGCCTCGTCGCCTTCCTCGACCGCTGCCGAGTAGCCGTGCCCCGCGTTGTTCACGAGCACGTCGAGGGCCCCGAAGCGCGCGGCGGCCTTCGCCAGCACGTCCTGGCGCTGCCTCGCGTCGCGCACGTCGAGCGTATCCGCCAGCGCGGTATCGGGGTACGGGGCGGCGATGTCCGCGATGCTCGCGGCGTCGCGCGCGGTCACCACACAACGGTCCCCGCGCGCGAGCACCCGCTGCGCGAGCGCGCGCCCGAGACCCGACGAGCAACCCGTGACCAACCATGCTTTCGCCATTTGCACTCCTTCGAGGATCAGGCCCTGCGCACGCCTTCGCGCAGCATCTTATCGCCGGGCCCGGCGCGCGTGTGACAAAAAGTCGCTAAGCTTCCTGCCATGCTGACCGTCGATGCCCGCGGCACGGTGCGCGCCGCGCGGCAGATACCCTCGCCCAATCACGACGCGCGGCCGCCGGGGTGCGCGATCACGCTCGTCGTGGTCCACGGCATCTCGCTGCCGCCCGGCGAGTTCGGCGGCGACGGCATCGCGGAGCTTTTCACCAACACGCTGGACTCCCGCGCGCATCCTGCCTATGCGTCGCTCGCCGGACTCCGGGTGTCGGCGCACTTCCTCGTCCGGCGCCGCGGCGAGCTCGTCCAGTTCGTGTCCTGCGCGAGGCGCGCCTGGCACGCGGGCGTGTCGTCGTGGCAAGGCCGCGACCGCTGCAACGACTACTCCGTCGGCATCGAGCTCGAAGGAACCGATCAGATCCCCTACACGGCGGCGCAGTACGAAGCTCTCGCCGACCTCCTGCGCGCCCTGCGCCGGCGCTACCCGCTCGCCGCCGCAGTGGGCCACCGCGACGTGGCGCCGGGACGCAAGACCGATCCCGGACCGGCGTTCGACTGGGACCGGCTGTCCAGCCTGACCGGCGCCAAGCGCCTGTAAGGTTCGTTTGGGCGGATTGCCGGTTTCAGGCTATAATTACCGGTTATTCATAACGTTGCGACGCCGCCCCGGGCGTTAATCGCCCCTTAAGCCGGGCCGGCGAAGCTTTTCGGCATCCATGCAGATCGTCGCGGACTATTTTCCGCTGATCCTCTTTTTCCTGGCATTCAAGTGGCAGGGAATCATGGTCGCGACCGCGGTCGCGATTGCCGCTTCCATCGTCCAGATCGCCTACTTCAAATGGAAGGGCAAGGTTTCGGCCGTGCACTGGCTGTCGCTCGCGATCATCGTCGTGTTCGGCGGCGCCACCCTGCTCCTGCAGGACGAATTGTTCATCAAGTGGAAGCCCACGGTCCTGTACGGCGCTTTCTTCGCCATCCTGGCCGGCGGCAAGCTCATGTTCGGTCGCGATCTCCTGGCCTATGTGCTCAAGGACATCACCCTGCCCGCGCCGGTATGGACCCGAGTCACGTGGTCGTGGGCGGTATTCTTCGCGGGCATGGCCGTGCTCAACCTGTACGTCGCGTTCAATTACTCCACCGACACCTGGGTCAACTTCAAGGTGTGGGGCGGCATCGGCCTCTTCCTCGTGTTCGCCGTGGTGCAGGGCCTGGTCCTCGCGCGGCACATGACCGAGCCGGGCAAGCCATGAGCGCGAAGGGTAGTCCAGTGAGCAGAAGGAAGCGCGGAGCGAGTGGAGTCGTTCGGTGAATGCGGCCCAAGCCCTGCGCGACCGTCTCGCCGCCCTCGCCCCGCGCGTGCTGGAGCTCGCCGACGACAGCGCCGAGCACGCCGGCCATGCCGGCGCGGCCGGCGGCGGCGGGCACTTTTCGCTGCTGATCGTGTCCGAGCAGTTCGAAGGCTTGACCCGGGTCGCCCGGCACCGGGCGGTGCTCGGCCGGGTCGGCGACCTCATCCCCTATCCGGTGCATGCGCTTGCCATCCGCGCCTACACCCCGGACGAATTTCCCTCCTGACGAAAGGACGTAACGCAATGACTCGAACCACAACCGCCCTCGCCGTGCTCGCGGCGCTCGCCGTCGCCGGCGCCGCGCAGGCGCAACCCGCCGCGCCCAAGCCCGCCGCCCCGGCCGCAGCCGCCGCGGCGCCGGCGTCCGGCAAGACACTCTACCCGCAATCGCAGTTCGACTTCATGCTGAAGGAGCGGCTCGCGCAAGGCGCGCCGGACTCGCCCGAACTGCGCAACGCGATCCGCGAGGAGCTCAACACGCGCGAGCTCCTGGTGCGCGAGGCGAAGAAGGCCAATCTCGACAAGAACGCGGACGTGAAGCAGCAGATGGACCTCGCCGGCCAGACGGTGCTGGTGCGCGCCTACGTCTCGGACTGGATCAGGAAGAACCCGATCTCCGACGCCGACCTGCGCAGCGAGTACGACAAGATCAAGGCGCAGATGGGCGACAAGGAGTACAAGGTCAAGCACATCCTGGTCGAGAAGGAAGACGAGGCCAAGGACGTCATCGCGCAGCTCCAGAAGGGGGCGAAGTTCGACGAGCTCGCCAAGGCGCGCTCGAAGGACCCGGGCAGCAAGGACCGCGGCGGCGACCTCGACTGGAACGCACCCGGCGGCTTCGTGAAGCCGTTCGGCGACGCGATGGTCGCGACCCCGAAGGGCAAGTTCACCCCGCAGCCGGTGCAGACCCAGTTCGGCTACCACGTGATCCTGGTGGAGGACGTCCGCGACGCCAAGGTGCCGGGCTTCGACGAAGTAAAGCCGCAGCTCCAGCAGCGCCTGCAGGCGCAACACCTCGACAAGTACTTCAAGGAGCTGCGCGCCAAGAGCGGCGTGTAACTTCCCGCGGGTTAGCGCGCAAAGGGCAGGCCGCCGGTTCGGGCGCCTGCCCTTTTCTTTTTGTACATCCCAACGCGCTCGCGCTGGACAGATCGACCGCAAGCCCCTACGCTTCCAGCCTCGAAAGAAGGGGAGCGGCGTGCCTTGCGCGCTGCGATAACGACTCACCGCCTGGCGCCGCGGACGGCTTCGGGCGAAGGGCGCCTGCGTGGAGGATGTCATGACGTTCATCAAGAACCCCAAGGATTTCTGGTCGGGCATCCTGTATATCGCGTTCGGGGTCTTCGCGATCCTCATCGCGCTCAACTACCCCGTGGGCACCGCGGGACGCATGGGTCCGGGCTACTTTCCGCGGGCGCTGGGCATCCTGCTCATCCTCCTCGGCGCAGTCCTGTCCCTGCGCGCACTCAGATTGCGCGGCTCGCCGATCGCCTTCCCGACGTTCAAGCCGCTTTTCATCATCATCGGCAGCGTGGTCCTGTTCGGCGTCGTCGCCGGTCCCCTGAAGCTCGGCCTCGTGGTCGCCACCGTCGTCCTCATCGTCACGTCGAGCATGGCAAGCGACGAGTTCACCTGGAAGGCGGCGCTCGTTTCCTCGGTGGCGCTCGCCGCGTTCACCGTGCTCGCTTTCGCCTACGGCCTGCAGCTCCAGTTGCCGGTGTGGCCGGCGTTCCTGGTCAAGTAGGCGGCGCGCCATGGAGCTCCTCAACAACCTCGCCATCGGCTTCGGCGTCGCATTCACGCTGACCAACCTCATGTACGGCTTCATCGGCGTTTTGCTCGGCACCCTGGTCGGAGTGCTGCCGGGCATCGGACCGGTGCCGACGATCGCCATGCTGCTGCCGATCACCTACGCGCTGCATCCGATCTCCGCACTCATCATGCTGGCGGGGATCTACTACGGGGCGCAGTACGGCGGCTCGACCACGGCCATCCTCGTCAACCTGCCCGGCGAGTCCTCGTCGGTAGTCACCTGCATCGACGGCTACCAGATGGCGCGCCAGGGCAAGGCCGGCAAGGCGCTGTCGATCGCCGCTGTCGGCTCGTTCATCGCCGGCACCGTCGCCACCCTCAACATCGCCGCCTTCGCGCCGCCGCTCGCGGAGGTCGCGCTCAAGTTCGGCCCAGCGGAGTATTTTTCGCTGATGGTGCTGGGTCTCATCGGCGCGGTGGTGCTCGCGAGCGGGTCGCTGGTCAAGGCGATCGGCATGATCGTCCTCGGCCTGCTGCTCGGCATCGTGGGCACCGACGTCAACTCCGGGCTGCAGCGCTACACGTTCGGCATCCCCGAGATGTCCGACGGCATCGGCTTCGTGGCGGTGGCGATGGGCGTGTTCGGGTTCGCCGAGATCATCATCAACCTCGAGCACAAGGGCAAGCGCGAGATCTTCACCAAGAGCGTGTCCGGCCTGCTCATCAAGTGGCAGGATTTCAAGGAGGCCGCTCCCGCCATCGTGCGCGGCACCGCGCTCGGCTCGGTGCTGGGGATCCTTCCCGGCGGCGGCGCGCTGCTGTCCGCCTTCGCGTCCTACACGGTCGAGAAGAAAGTCGCGAAGGACCCGTCGCAATTCGGCAAGGGCGCGATCCAGGGCGTGGCCGGGCCGGAAAGCGCCAACAATGCCGGCGCCCAGTCCTCGTTCATCCCGATGCTCACGCTCGGCATTCCGTCCAACGCGGTGATGGCGCTGATGGTCGGGGCGATGACCATCCATGCCATCCAGCCGGGGCCGCAGGTGATGACCAGCAATCCCCAGCTGTTCTGGGGCCTGATCGTCAGCATGTGGCTCGGCAACCTGATGCTCGTGATCCTCAACCTGCCCATGATCGGGATCTGGGTCAAGCTCCTGCAGGTGCCGTACCGCCTCCTCTATCCCGCGATCCTGCTCTTCTGCTGCATCGGCGTGTACAGCATCCAGAACAACGTCTTCGACGTGTTCGTCACGGCGATCTTCGGCGTCATCGGCTGGATCTTCGTCAAGCTCGAATGCGAGCCGGCGCCGCTGCTGCTCGGCTTCATCCTGGGACCGATGATGGAGGAGAACCTGCGGCGGGCCCTGCTCCTGTCGCGCGGCGATCCAACCGTCTTCGTGACGCGGCCGATTTCCGCCGTCATGCTCGGGCTCGCGATCGCGCTGCTGCTCATCATCGCCGCGCCGTTCATCCGCAAGAAGCGCGAGGAAGCGTTCCAGGAAGCGTAGACTTGCCTTCATGAACGAACGCGCCACCCTCGGGCTCGGGTTCGACTGGAGCCTGCCGTATCCGTCGCGTCGCCAGCCAGTGCTGGCGCGCAACGCCGTCGCCACCTCCCAGCCGCTGGCCACTCAAGCCGGTGTGGCCATGCTCGCCAAGGGCGGCAACGCGGTGGACGCGGCATTGGCCACCGCGATCACGCTGACGGTCGTGGAGCCGTGCAGCAACGGCTTGGGTTCCGACCTGTTCGCGATCCTGTGGACCGGCAGCGAGCTGGTCGGGCTCAACGCCTCGGGCCGCGCGCCCGCCGCGTGGTCGCCGTCGCGCTTCGCGGGACGCGAGAAGATGCCCGAGCGCGGCTGGGAGGCGGTGACCATCCCCGGCGCCGTTTCCGGCTGGCGCGCGCTGTCGCAGCGCTTCGGCGAGCTGCCGTTCGCCGATCTCTTCGAGCCCGCCATTCGCTACGCGCGCGACGGCTTCGCGGTGTCGCCGATCATCGCCGAGAAGTGGGCGCTGGCGGTGCCACACATGCCGCCCGACTTGGGCTGGTTCGAGCACTTCCTGCCGCGCGGGCGCGCACCGCTGCCGGGCGAGCGGTGGTCGAGCGCCGCGCTCGCGGCGGCGCTGGAAACGATTGCAGCGACCGACGGCGAGGCGTTCTACCGCGGCGCGCTCGCGCACGCGATGGTGCGCCACGCGCAGTCGGCGCGCGCGGCGCACACGCTGGAGGACTTCGCGGCGCATACGGCGGACTGGGTGACCCCACTCGCGTTACCCTATCGCGACGTCACCGTGCACGAGATACCGCCCAACGGCCAGGGCATCGCCGCGCTGATCGCGCTCGGCGTCCTTGGAAGCTTCGACTTGGCGTCGATGCCGCCGGACAGCCCGGCCGCGCAGCATCTCATGATCGAGGCGATGAAGCTCGGCTTCGCCGACGCGTACCGCTACGTGAGCGACCGCGCGCACATGACGGTGGCGCCCGAAGCGCTGCTCGATCGCGACTACCTCGCCGCGCGCGCGCGGCTCATCGATCCGAATCGCGCGACGAACTTCGGCCCCGGCGAGCCGCCGCGCAGCGGCACGGTGTACCTGTGTGCGGGCGATGAGAACGGCATGCTGGTGTCGCTCATCCAGTCGAACTACATGGGCTTCGGCTCCGGCGTGGTGGTGCCCGGCACCGGCATCAGCCTGCAGAACCGCGGCACGGGATTCTCTTTGAAGTCCGGCCATCCCAACGAAGTCGCCGGCGGCAAGCGGCCGTATCACACGATCATCCCCGGCTTCGTCACCCGCGACGGCGCCCCGCTCGCCGCGTTCGGTGTCATGGGCGGGCCGATCCAGCCGCCCGGCCACGTGCAGACGCTGGTGCGCCTCGTCGACTACCGCATGAATCCGCAGGCGGTGCTCGACGCGCCGCGGTGGAAGGTGGCGCCCAACGGCGCGGTCGACCTCGAAGACAGCGCATCGCCCGCGTTGCGCGATGCTCTCGTCGCGATGGGGCACGAGATCGCCGGGCAGCCGGACTCCTACATGGACTTCGGCGCGGGGCAGTTCATCGTGAAGAGCGAGGACGGTTACGTCGCGGCGTCGGACCCGCGGCGCGACGGGCAGGCGGCCGGGTTCTGAAGCTTTCTGATGTGCAATTTCCGCAATGCCGCCGTTAGCAGTTAGCACACCTTGAAGGCGGTCAGATCGTTGGCGACAACAACTTGCCCGCTGTAGTCGCGCCGGACTTCGTCCTCCAGAGTGCGGTCGGCTTCGAACCGGCTACCTGGTAAGGCGCGGATCCGCCGGCCGCGGCTTGCTGTTGATGTACGCCGCGACGTCCCACGCCTCCTGGTCGGTCAGCGTGTTGCCCTGCCCCAGCGGCATGTTGGCCTTGATGAACGCCGCGGCCGTGGCGACGCGGTGCATGCCCGCGCCCTTGTTGTACGACTCGCGTCCCCACACCGGCGGAAACGTCTCCTTGACTCCCGCGCCATCGGCCTGGTGGCACAAGGCACAGTGCGCTTCGTAGACGTGTTCGCCTCTGGCAACACTCGGCTTCCGCGGCGGTTGCGCGACCTCCGGATAGCCGCGGCCCGCAAGGTGCGCGCCGACCGGCGCGCCGGTCGCGAGCCAGAACGCGTACGCCGTGAGGCCGGTGATCACCGCACCGTTCGCGGGCGGCACGCGCCCGTTCATGGAATAGCGGAAGCAACCTTCGAGACGCTGCCCGAACGTGTTGACTTGGTCGTTCTTGGTGCGAAACGCGGGATAGGCGACGTACGCCGCCCACAGCGGCGCGGAGTCCGCGAGCCGCCCGGCATCGAGGTGGCAATTCACGCAATTCAGGCGGTTGCCGACGTAGGGCTTGGCGTAGCGCTGGGTGTCGGTGAACACGTCGCGCCCGAAGCGGATCATGTCGCCGAGCGGCGAGTCGGGGATGCTGGTGGGGTCGGGCGGGGTGAACGGCACCGCGTTCGCGGGCGTCGGCGGCAGCGGCTCCGCACTCACGGCGAGCGCGAGCAGGCCGACCGCCAGCGCGACCCCCGAGCGCACGATCACTTCCGGGCCTTCAGCACCGACAGCGGCAGCAGCTCGCCGACGTCGATGCGCGGTCGGTTCGCCTCCGCCTGGGCGAGCGGCCGGGTCGCGCGCATGGTCGCGAGGCTGCGGCGGGTGAGCTGCTGGTAGCTCGCCGTGCCCTCGACCTTCCACGCG
>JADLEZ010000146.1 GCA_020845855.1 Burkholderiales bacterium | reverse complement strand
GCGCCGGCAATTATAAGGGAATGAACGAGTTAAGCAAGGATGCGGTGGCCTGGCTTACGGTCGGTGAGGAAGCGGCCGGCCAGCGCATCGACAATTTTCTGATGCGACGGCTGAAAGGCGTGCCCAAAAGCCACGTCTACCGCATCCTGCGCAGCGGCGAAGTCCGGCTGAACAAGGGGCGCGTCGGGCCGGAGGTCAGGCTCTCTGCCGGCGATGTGGTCCGGGTGCCCCCGGTGCGCATCGCCAAGGGTCCGCCGGCCGCCAAGCCGCAGGCCCACGTCCCGGTGCCGGCGCTGTGGGAGGACGAGCACCTTCTGGCGGTTGCCAAGCCTTCGGGCCTCGCTGTCCACGGAGGCAGCGGGCTCGCGTTCGGACTGATCGAGCAGATGCGCGCCGGGCGGCCCGAGGCGCGCTTCCTCGAGCTCGTCCACCGCCTCGACCGCGAGACGTCGGGGGTGCTGTTGCTGGCCAAGAAGCGCTCGGCCCTTGCCGACTTGCATGCCCAGTTGCGCGACGGCGAGGTCGACAAGCGCTACGACGTCCTGGTGCGCGGCCGCTGGCGCGACGACAAGCGCCGCGTGCGCCTGCCTTTGCACAAGTTCGCGACCAAGGAGGGCGAGCGGCGGGTCCGCGTCGACGACGAGGCCGGCGTGGCGGCGGAGACCGTCTTCCGCAGGCAGGCCGGGTGGCCGGATCACGATCCGCCGCTCGCGCTGCTCGAAGCGCAGCTATTGACCGGCCGCACCCACCAGATTCGCGTGCATCTCACGCACTTGGGCTTCCCGCTTGCCGGCGACGACAAGTACGGCGACTTCGCGTGGAACAAGGCGCTCGCGAGCCAGGGACTCAAGCGCATGTTCCTGCACGCACGCGCGCTCTCCTTCCGCCACCCCGCGACCGGCGAGCGGGTGACGGTCGTCGCAGCGTTGCCGCGTGACCTGGCCGGATTCCTGGAAGGACTGGGCGCCTGATGCGCGACTCCGCGCGGCGCCGGTTCCAGCTCATCGTGTTCGATTGGGACGGCACCCTCGCGGACTCGACCACCATCATCGCGCAGGCCATCCAGGCCGCGCTGCGCGACATGGGCGAAGCGGTGCCCGACGACAGGGCGGCGCGCTATGTCATTGGCTTGGGACTCACCGACGCCATCCGCACGGTCGCGCCCGCGCTTTCCACGCAACGCCATCCCGAGGTCGCCGCGCACTACCGCCGGCACTACCTCGCGCGCGAGGACGACATTCCGCTCTTCGCCGGCGCTGCCGATCTGCTCGACGAACTCGCGCGTGCGGACTACCTGCTCGCGGTCGCGACTGGCAAATCGCGCATGGGACTCGATCGCGTGCTCGCGCGCAACGATCTCGTGCGCCGCTTCCACGCCACGCGCTGCGCCGACGAGGGCTTCCCCAAGCCGCACCCCGACATGCTGCTGCATCTCATGGATCGCCTCGGCGTGCGCGCGGAAGCAACGCTCATGATCGGCGATACCACGCACGATCTCGAGCTCGCGCGCAACGCCGGTGTCGCCGGGGTGGCGGTGGCCTACGGCGCGCACGAGGCGGCCGGGTTTGCCCGCTACGCGCCGCTCGCCACCGTCCACTCGGTCGCGGAGCTCTCCGCGTGGCTCGCGGATAACGGCTGAGCGCCGTAATAGGGTACGTCCCTATTTCTCAGTGGGCGAGTGCGACCAGGTCGAGGGCGACCGCGCGCGCGATCGCCTCGCCGCGGTTCAATGCGCCGAACTTCGCGAGCACGTTGCCGATGTGGAAGTTGGCGGTGCGCTCGGTGATGCCGAGCTTGTGCGCGATGTCGTGGCTGGTCATGCCGCGCGCGGCGAGCGTCAGGCACTCGCGCTCGCGCAGGGTGAGGTCGCGGGCGCCCTGGCGCGGGCCGGCGCCGTGCGCGGTCACCGCCTCGTGCACGATGCCGGCCATGAGCGCGATGGTGCCGAGCTCCGCGCGAATGGCTTCGCTGCGGGTCGCACCCGCCGGCCCCAGTCTCGAGTCCCAGCACACCACCAGACGGCCGCCGCGCGCATCGTGGACGGTCATCGCCACGCCGCTGCGAATGGCGTGGCGGCGGGCCTCGGCGAAGAACGGCTCGGCGTGCACGTCCGCCTGCGCGTCGTCCCACACGATCGGCACCGCGCGACCCTGCGTGCGCGTCACGCGCGGGTCGACGAGGTGATAGCCGCGCGTGGCGTAGTGCGCGACCCAGCGCGGCGCGGCGGTGGTTCGGTGCTCGATCAGCTCGGCCGTCGCGGTACCGCAGCCGATGCGCAGACAGGAAAAGCCATCGAAGCCCAGGCGCGCGGCGAGCGCCGTGAAGCCGGCCAGCGGCCGCGTCGACTCGCTCTCGACGGCGAGGGCTGCGCGCACGAGGGCGGTCATGGTCGTGTTCGAAAGCGCAGTACCCGAATCGGATCGCGCGTGACGCATCGGCCGTCTCCCCTGGCAAGTGCCTGTCGACTCCAAGCCTACGCAGCGCGGCGCCTCCGCGCTACTGGCGATGTGGGCGACAAACGGATGAGGCGAAATGAGGGGAAATGACAGCTTTCGCGGGCAAACCGTTGATCTTCCGACGTCATGCTCTCCGCAAGTTGTTCAGTACGACCTGTGCATTCGCGCAATCCGGGCCGCTTGTTCAGTTCACTGTGTGCGTACAAGGCCAGCCTGCACGGCCACGGCGATGGCCTCCGGCCGGTTGGCCGCCCCGAACTTGCCGCAAATGCGCTCGAACTGAAGCTGCACGGTGCGCGAGCTCATCCCCAGCATCGCGGCGATCTGCCGGGTGGTCATGCCGCGCGCAGCGAGCGCAAGACACTCGCGCTCGCGCCGGGTCAACGCGGGCAACTCCGGGGGCCTGGCCTGCGACGCGCACATGGCGGGCAACGCGAACACTTCGTGGAAGTAGTGCCCGAACATCACGATGTCGGGCAGGTTGCGCGTGATCGCCTGGTAGCGCACGTCGTCGTGGTGCGGCGCGGGCGCATTGAGCGCGACGACGACATGGATGTCCTCGGCTCCGTGCCAGCCGAAGCTCACGCCGCTGGCGATACCGTGGGCGCGGGCATCGGCGAGGAACGCGTCCACGCTCGCACCGTAGCCGCGTACGCTCGCCTGGTCCCAGATCAGCGGGATCGCGCTGCCGCTGGTGAGGAAGGCGCGCGGGTCGGCGTCGCGGTAGCCCATCTCCTCGTAGTGGCGCACCCACTCCGGTATCGTCGTGTACGCGTACCGCATCGCCGGCCGGTCGCGCGTGGCGGGCGCCGCGACCGAGTATTCGATGCTGTCGAAGCCGAAGCTCGCGACCAGCGCGGCAATGCGGGAGGCGAGATCCTGGCCGCGCTGCGCGGCGTCGACCAAGGGGTCGAGCAGGGGCGGCAGCGGCTGGCCCGCGCGTACGCTCGCATTGCCCAGCGCGAGCAGCTTGAGCACTAGCAGGTCGATGCAAAATGCGTCCGAGCGATCCCCGGATGACGAGGAGATTGCATTGCGCCTTTTGCATCGAGGTTTATGTCAGGTGTTCGTCCTAGGGGCAGCCCGTCGGACGACCACCGAAAACGGCACGAAACGGCGCACGTCGTTCGCACACCGTCGCCTTCGATCGCCTTCTGCATCATGCCACCAGCGTCACGGCGTCGGGCGCGACAGGGGCGCGGTCCACTCGCCCGGGATGACGCCGGTCTGCACCGCGCGCGCGATCGCCTCGTGCCGGTTCGCCACGCCCAGCTTGTCGCGAATGCGCTCGAAGTGGAACTGCACCGTGCGCGAGCTGATGTCGAGCCTGCCGGAGATGTCCTTGGTGGTCAGCCCCTTCGCCGCCAGCGCGAGGCACTCGCGCTCCCGCTTGGACAGCGGCTGCGTCGCGGACGCCGAGTGTCTGCCCAGCTTGAGGGCGGGCAGCATGAAGATCTCGTGGAAGTAGTGGCCGAACATCACGATGTCGGACAGGTTGCGCGTGATCGACTTCACCCGCACTTCGTCGTTGACCCGCAGGCGCGAGTTGAACATGACCGCCATGTGGCGGTCCCACGGCCCGTGCCACATGAAGGCGAGGCCGCTGCCGATGCCGTGGCGCAGCGCGTCGTCGAGGAACGCATCGACGTTGGCGCCGATTCCGCGCGCGGTCGTCTGGTCCCAGATCATCGGCACCGCGCTCTTGCAGGTGAGAAAGATGCGCGGATCGATCTCGATGTAGCCCATGCGGTCGTAGTGGCGCAGCCAGCTCCCGTCCGCGGTCGAGTAGAGGAAGGTGACGCCATGGCTATCGGGCTGCGGCGTCGAGGACACGCCGTACTCGAACATCTCGAAGCCGAAGCTCGCGACGATCGACTGCACGTGGGTTGCCAATGGCTCGCCGCGGCGGGCGGCCGCCACCAGGAGCTCCAGGAACGGCGGGACGTACTGGCCCGGGCGCAGGTTGATCTTGTCGATCGTGATGAATTCGATCATGCGGACTCCCGCCTGGCCCGACCGACACAGGTGTTCACCAAAGCGAAGGGCGTCTGGTGAAATATCCGGGCTGAGCCGCTACCTTACGACCAAAGCGGCATGCCCGCCAATACCGAACGTCGCTTATGACACGGGAATGCGATCGGCGGGAAATCCGGCCTGCGATCGGCGGGAAATCCGGCCCCTCGAGCGGTGGCCGCGGAAGGCAGCAGTCCGCCAAAAATCCCACGGCGTCACTTCCGGGCGGGAATACCCTTCACGAGCGCTCCGGGCCCGATGCCGCGCTCGGTGAACCACCCCTTGCGCATCTCGAGCGCGTACATCGCCGGCCCCTTCGACCAGTGGCTGTCCTCGGTCTGCGGCTTCATGTCCTCGACGTTGAGGATGCGTCCGTCGGGCGCGATGAACGCGATCGACAGCGGGATGAACGTGTTCTTCATCCAGAACGCCTGCGGCTCGGCCCGCTCGAACACGAACAGCATGCCGTGGTCGGGCCGCAGGCTGAAGCGGTTCATGAGTCCGAGCGCGCGCTGGTCGGGCGTGGCGGCGACTTCGGCGACGAGCCGATGCTCGCCGATAGCAAGCGGCACGCTCGGCAGCTCGGCGGCGGCGGCAGCCACGGCAAAGAGGATTGCAAGTGCGGGAATCAGGCGTTGCAACGTCATGGCGACCACTCCTTCAATGTCGTGCGCAAATAGCGCTGGCAGGCGAGCCACACCGCGAAGCTGCCCGCGGCGAACGCGGCCATGCCCCACGCGAGCGAGGGCAGCGAGACCGCAAGCAGCGGCGAGACCGAGCCCGCGACCACGGCGGCGAGCGCGAATTGCACGAAGCCCTGGAGCGACGAAGTCATCCCGCGCACGGTGGGGAACTGGTCGAGCAGCAGCAGCACGGCGCTCGGCATGATCAGGCTCGCCCCGATGGCGAAGACGAAGATGGGCAGCACGTTCCACGCCACCCAAGGCGGCAAGAGGTGGCTGACCGCGAGGTTGACGAGCACGCCGGCCGCCGTCACTGCGAAGCCGATGCGGATCGTGCGCAACGGCGACAGCCGCCCGGCGATGTGGCCCGAGAGGTACGCGCCGATCATGATGCCGGTGATCATCGGCAGGAACAGCCACGCAAAACCCCAGGTGGAGACGCCGAGGAGGTCGACCAGGAACGTGGGCGCCGCCGCGATGTAGAGGAAGATCGCGCAGAAGTTGAGCGCCGGAATCAGCGCGAGCAGCGCGAACTGCGGCTTGCTCAGGACCTGCCGGTAGCTGCGCCACAGCGCGCGCGGATGCAGCGGATGGCGCTGCGCGGGCGGCAGCGTTTCGGGCAGCAGGCGCACGCACAGCGCGATCATGCCCGCTGTCCACGCGAGCATCGCCCAGAAGATCGAACGCCAGCCGAGGAGGTTCAGCAGTACGCCGCCCACCACCGGCGCGATCGCGGGACCGAGCCCCAGCACGAGCGTCATCTGCGACAGCATGCGCTGCGCCTCCGCGCCGGCGAAGCGGTCGCGCACGATCGCGCGGCCGACCACGAGACCCGCGCCCGCCGACAGGCCTTGCAGGATGCGCCACAGCCACAGCGACTGGATGTTGACCGCGACCGCGCAGCCGAGCGAGCCGGCCGCGAACAGCACGAGGCTGCCCAGCACGACCGGCCGCCGGCCGAGCGAGTCGGACAGCGCGCCGTGCCAGAGCATCATGAACGCGAACGCGACCATGTACGCCGACAGCGTTTGCTGGAGCGCGATCGGCCCCACGCCGAACTCGGCGCCGATCTCGGCGAAAGCGGGCAGGTACATGTCGACCGCGATCGGCCCGAGCATCGACAGCGAGGCCAAAAGCGCTGCGAATCCCCAGGACCGGACGCCGCCGGTCAATGGAATAACCTCCGCACTGCTAGCTTCGGGCTCACGCGCGGCCCGCGAGCGCCGAGTCGACCGCCTGGCGGTCGTACTTCGGCGCGAACAGCGCGATGAACGCGTACACGTAGCCGCGCAGGAAGACTCCGTGGCGCAGGCCGAGCCGCGTGGTCGACGGCGCGAACAGGTGATCGGCGTCGAGCTTCTCGAACTGCGCGTCGCGCGCGGGGTCGTACGCCATCTGCGCGATGATGCCGACACCCATGCCGAGGTCGACGTAGGTCTTGATCACGTCGGAGTCGAGCGCGGTCAGCACCACGTTGGGCTCGAGGCCCTTGGCCGCGAACGCCGCGTTGATCGCGGAGCGGCCGGTGAAGCTGAAGTCGTAGGTGACGATCGGGAACTTCGCCAGCGCTTCCAGCGTGAGCGGCCGCACCTTCGCGAGCGGATGGCGCCTGGGCATGATGACCACCCGATTCCACTCGTAGCACGGCAGCGTGACGAGCTCGGGGAAGTCGGCGAGCGCTTCGGTGGCTATCCCCAGGTCGACGTCGCCGCGCGCGGTCTGCTCCGCCACCTGCATCGGGTTGCCCTGGTGCAGCACGACCTTCACCTTCGGATAGCGGGTCGCGAATTCGCGCAGCACCTTGGGCAGCACGTAGCGCGCCTGCGTGTGGGTGGTCGCGATCGACAGCGTGCCCGAGTCCTCGCCGCGGAACTCGTCGGCGACGCGTTTAAGATTCGCGATTTCGCGCAGTGCGCGGCGCGCGGTGGCCACCACGATTTCGCCGGCAGGGGTGAGGCAGGTGAGACGCTTGCCCTGGCGCACGAACACGGTCAGGCCGAGTTCGTCCTCGAGCTGGCGGATCTGCTTGCTGATGCCGGGTTGCGACGTGAACAGCGCTGCCGCGGCATCGGAGACGTTGAGACCGTGGTCGACGACCGCGCACAGGTACTTGAGCTGCTGGAGGTTCACGACGCTTTATAACCAAAATGTTGATTTTGCGATAATTATATATCCGATGGCACAGTACTTCACCGTTCATCCCGCCGACCCCCAGCCGCGCCTCGTGCGGCAGGCGGCGGAGATCCTGCGCGCGGGCGGGGTGATCGCGTACCCGACCGACTCGAGTTATGCGCTCGGCTGCCACCTGGGCGACGCGGCGGCAGCGGCGCGCCTGCGCGCCATTCGCGGCATGGACGACAAGCACTGGTTGACGCTGGCGTGCGGCGATCTCGCGCAGGCGAGCCGGTTTGCGCGCCTCGCCAACTGGCAATTCCGGATTGTTCGCCAGGGCACGCCGGGACCGTTCACGTTCCTCCTGCCGGCCACGCGCGAAGTGCCGCGGCGGCTCTTTCACCGCGGGCGCCACACGGTGGGCATCCGCGTGCCCGATCACGCGGTCGTGCGCGCGCTCTTGACCGAGTTGCGCGAGCCCATCCTGTCCACGACGCTGATGCTGCCGGACAACCAGACGCCGCTCAACGATCCGTACGACATTCGCCTCCGGCTCGAGGGCAGCGTTGACCTCGTGATCGATGCGGGACCGTGCGCGGCGGTGCCGACGACGGTGGTGGACCTGTCGGCCGAGCCCGGCACCGTCACCCGCCTGGGCGGCGGCGACCCGGGTCGGCTGGGGTTGTAACGTACGCAATTCGCTTGTCCGCGGCCGCCTTCGGCGGCAGGCTGACCGAATCGCGTCCGGAAAGGCTACCGCATTCGGCTCGGGGCGGCCCTTCGCCGAATGCGTAGTAACGACCGGCGCGCCGATCGCCGCCGCTTCGCGGCTGGCTCAGTAGCGCGGCGAATCCCAGCGGCCGAGATAGGGTAAAATACCAGCGTAATGGATTTGCTCGAGACCATTGCGCTCGCGATTGTGCCGGTGGTCCTGGCAATCGTGCTGCACGAAGCGGCCCACGGCTACGTGGCCCGGATGTTCGGCGACCAGACCGCCTGGATGCTCGGGCGCGTGACGCTGAACCCGCTGAAGCACATCGATCCGGTCGGCACCGTGCTGGTGCCGGGGGCGTTGCTTCTGATCGGCGCGCCGTTCCTGTTCGGGTGGGCAAAGCCGGTGCCGGTGAATTTCGGCAACCTGCGCCATCCCAAGCGCGACATGATCTGGGTCGCGGCGGCGGGACCAGGGGCGAACTTCGTCATGGCCCTGGCGTGGGCGTTGCTTGCGCAAGCCGCGGCGCCGTCGGGTCCGTGGACGAGCGATGGGTTGTACACGATGGCGCAGATCGGCATCTCGATCAACCTCGTGTTGATGGTGCTGAACCTGTTGCCGATCCCGCCGCTCGACGGCGGGCGCATCGCCGTGGGGTTGTTGCCGATGCGCGCGGCGAGCGCGCTGGAGCGCGTCGAGCCGTACGGCTTCATCGTGATATTGGTGTTGCTGGCGACCGGTTATCTCGGCGTCATCATGATGCCCATACTTCGGATCGCGAGGTTTTTGCTCTATTCGATCACGGGCGCTTGAAAGGAAAGGGGGCAATTTTCCGGCCGCACCCCCGCTGACCCGTGACCGTATGCCGTATCGGCCGCAAAACGAAAATCGAATCTGACGCTACACATGTTCGCTGACCGCGTGTTGTCGGGCATGCGCCCGACGGGGCGCATGCACATCGGCCATTACCACGGCGCCCTCAAGAACTGGGTGCGCTTGCAGGAGGAGTACGAGTGCCTGTACTTCGCCGCGGACTGGCACGCGCTGACCACGCACTACGAGACGCCCGAGAACATCGCGGCGATGACGTGGGAGATGATGGTCGACTGGCTGGCGGCAGGCCTCGACCCCACGCGCTCCACGCTTTTCATCCAGTCGCAGGTCATGGAGCACGCCGAGCTCACGCTGCTGCTCGGCATGATGACGCCCGTCGGCTGGCTCGAACGGGTGCCGACGTTCAAGGACCAGCAGCAAAAGCTCGCCGACCGCGACCTGTCGACTTGGGGCTTTCTGGGCTACCCGGTGATGCAGGGCGCGGACATCCTCATCTACCGTGCCAACATGGTGCCGGTGGGCGAGGATCAGGTGTCGCACGTGGAGCTCGTGCGCGAGATGGCGCGGCGCTTCAACAACATCTACGGCCGCGAGCCGGGCTTCGAGGACAAGGCCAAGGCCGCGATGAAAAAGCTCGGGGCGAAGAAGGCGCGCCGCTACGGCGAGCTGCGGGCGGCCTTCCAGGAAAAGGGCGACGAGGCGGCGCTCACGGCGGCGCGCGACCTTTTGAGCGACACGCAGAGCTTGGCCCTCGGCGACCGCGAGCGCCTGTTCGGCTACCTCGAAGGCTCGCGCCGGATGATCCTGCCCGAGCCCGAGGCGCTCTTGACCGAGAACCCGAAGGTGCCCGGACTCGACGGCCAGAAGATGTCGAAGTCGTACGGCAACGCCATCCTGATGCGCGAGGATCCCGCCGAGGTCGCCAAGAAGATCCGCACGATGCAGACCGACCCCGCGCGCGTGCGCCGCTCCGATCCCGGCAATCCCGAGAAGTGCCCGGTATGGCCGCTGCACAAGATCTACTCGGACGAAGCCACGCGCAAGTGGGTGTGGGAGGGCTGCACGACCGCCGGCATCGGCTGCCTCGAGTGCAAGCAGCCGGTGATCGACGCCATCGTCAGGGAGCAGGCGCCGATCATCGAGCGCGCGCAGAAGTACGTGGACGATCCCACGCTGGTGCGCAACATCGTGGCCGACGGCTGCGAGCGCGCGCGCAAGCTCGCCGAGGAAACCATGCGCGACGTGCGCGCCGCGATGGGACTTTCGTATGACTAGAAATCGTGACTGACGGCTCGCTCGACTTCATCCACCCGAGCCCCTCGCCGCGGCCGCTCGCGCGCGTCTACGGGAAGGCGTTGAACGAGCTGCCGCAGGACCTCTACATTCCGCCGGAGGCGCTCGAGGTCTTCCTCGAATCGTTCGAGGGTCCGCTCGACCTCCTGCTGTATCTCATCCGCAGAGAGAACATCAACGTGCTCGACATCCCGATGGCGGAGTTGACACGCCAGTACCTGGGCTATGTCGAGATGATGCGCCGCACGCAGCTCGAGCTCGCCGCCGAGTACCTGCTGATGGCCGCGGTGCTGATCGAGATCAAGTCGCGGCTGCTCCTGCCGAAGCCGCCGGCGCCGCCGGGCGAGGAGGCCCTGGACCCGCGCGCCGAGCTCGTCCGCCGCCTCCTAGCGTACGAGCGCATGAAGCAGGCCGCGCGGGGCTTGGACGAGCATCCGCTGGCCGGGCGCGATTTCACGATCGTGCGGGTATGGTTCGACCGCACGGCGGCGCAGCGCCTGCCCGACGTGCACCCCGACGATCTGAAGGCCGCGTGGGCGGCGCTGGTGCAGCGCGCGCGCGTGAACCGGCATCACCTCGTCACCCGCGAGCAGCTCTCGGTGCGCAGCGAGATGAGCCGCATGCTGAAAGTGCTCGAAAGCGCGCGCTACCTCGAGTTCGGCTCGCTGTTCGCCGCGCACGCCGACATCGCGCACCTGGTGGTGACGTTCCTCGCACTCCTCGAGCTCGTGCGCGAGCAGTTGGTGGCGGTCGCGCAGACCGAGCCGTACGCCCCCATCCACGTGACCCTGACTGGCGCGCCCGACTTCGCGCTCGCCTCCGACGAGACATGAACGATTCGGATATCCCGGTGCAGGCCGACGGCGACGTTGCCGAGATCAAGCGCATTCTCGAGGCCGCGCTGCTGGTGGCTGGGGAAGCGCTCACCGTGGCCGAGCTCGGCAAGCTTTTCGACCCGCCGCTGCCCGCCGACACCATCCGCAAGCTCCTGCAGGACCTGGCGGAGGACTGGCGCGGCCGCAAGGTCGAGCTCGCGCAGGTCGCGAGCGGCTGGCGCTTTCAAGGCGTGCCCGCCGTGCAGACCTACCTCGACCGGTTATCGTCCGAAAAGCCGCCGCGCTACTCGCGCGCGGTGATGGAAACGCTGGCGATCATCGCTTACCAACAACCCGTCACCCGCGGCGATATCGAAGCCATTCGCGGGGTTGCCGTGTCGACGAACGTCATCAAGACGCTCGAGGACCGGCAATGGGTGGAGATCGTGGGCAGCCGCGAAACGCCGGGACGCCCGGCGCTGTACGCGACGACCAGGATCTTCCTCGACGACCTCGGCCTCCGCTCCCTCGCGGAACTGCCCCCTCTCGCCGAGCTCGACACCTCCCACCTCCTGGAGATTCCCGATGCCCCAACCAAGGCCGCCGAGGCGGCACTCGTCCTCGCGACCCCGCTCCTCGGGCGCGATGAAGCAGCCGAACCTGGCGCTGCACGCGATCCGCGAGAGCCAGCCGCCGGCGAAAATCAAACGGTCCACTGACGAGGTCTTCAGCGAGCCGCAGCGCCTGCACAAGGTGCTGGCCTCCTGCGGGTTCGGGTCGCGGCGGGCGATGGAGGAGATGATCCTCGCCGGCCGCATCACGGTGAACCGGGAGCCTGCGGAAGTCGGCCAGAAGGTGGGGCCCGGCGACGAGGTGCGCATCAACGGCGAGCTCGTGAAAGTGCGCTTCGCGGAGCCGCGGCCGCGCGTGCTCATGTACCACAAGCCCGCCGGCGAGATCGTGACCCGCGACGACCCGGAAGGGCGTCCCACCGTGTTCGCGAAGCTGCCGTCGATCGGCAACGGCAAGTGGATCAACGTCGGCCGCCTCGACTACAACACCGAAGGCCTGCTGCTGTTCACGAACTCCGGCGACCTCGCCAACCGCCTCATGCATCCGCGCTATGAAGTCGAGCGCGAGTACGCGGTGCGCGTGCTGGGAAGGCTCTCGGACGAGCAGATGCAGCAGCTCGTAAGCGGCATCCAGCTGGAGGACGGGCTTGCGAAGTGCGACAAGGTGGAGGACGGCGGCGGCGAGGAGGAGGGCGCCAACCACTGGTACCACGTCGTGCTGAAGGAGGGACGCAACCGCGAGGTGCGGCGCCTGTTCGAGGCGCTGAACGTCCCGGTCTCGCGCCTCATCCGCACCCGCTACGGAACGCTCGCAATGCCCTCGCTGCTCAAGCGCGGCGACCTGCGCGAGCTCGAGCCCAACGAGGTCGGCGCGGTGATGGGCGCCGCCAGCATGAAGGGCTCGCCCGGCCAGGCGCCGCGGCCGCACGGCGGCGGGCAGGGCAAGCAGCGGCACGGCAAGCAGGGTCGCCCGCCGCACCAGGGCGGGGGCCGGCCGCAGGGCAAGGGTCCGCGGCCGAACCGTCCGCAAGATGCGCCGCGCCCCGACTTCGAGACGACACAGCCGACGAGCAACGCCAACGCGATCGGACTGCGGCCGGGCAAGCAGCAACGTCATGGGAGCGGCCATCCCAAGGGCAACGGCCCGCGGCCGCAGCAGCAACGCCCGCGGGTGAACTTCGACGAGATGCAGCCGGCGAGCAACGCCAACGCGTCGCCGTTCGGCCGCACCACGCTCTCGCTGCCGCAAGGCGCGCCGCGCGGCAACGGCGAAGGCTTCCACGCCCGCGGCAACCGCAGCGGCCCGCGCGGACGCCCCGGTAAGGGTGGCGGCAACTTTCGCGGTAAGGGCGCGGGCCAGCCGCGGCGGCAGGGGCCGCCGCGCGGCGGCGAGGTCAACGGCAACGTCGCGGTTCGGGAAAGCGAGCCCGGACTTCCGCGCGACGACGAGCTCTAGCTCGTTGAAAATCCCACTGTGTCATCCCGAGGAGCGAAGTCGACGAGGGATCTGCTTCACGCAACTCGCTGATTCGACACGAAAGCGGGTCCCTCGCTCCGCTCGGGATGACACTGGCTTGCGGACGCGGTCGCGAAGTTGGATTCGCCCGGCGATGCGAATATTCGCGTAGCGGCGCGCCATGGCGGTGGCCTAACCTAGGGCAAGGGGAGGGCACACTCCCTAACGTTTCCGAGGGAGGCGACACCATGAACGGTACCAAACGCATTTGCTCGGCCGCTGCCATCGTGCTTGCCGCGAGCATGGCTCCCGCGGCCTTTGCCCAATCGGCCTTGCAGCGGCTTCCCGAGCTCAACGTCGATCCGTCGCAGGTGTCGGTGTCCGGCCTTGGCTGGGGAGGCGCGATGGCCATCCAGGTCGGCGTTGCGCATTCGTCGCGGATCATGGGCGTGGCCGCTTTCGCGGCGTTTCCCTATGACTGCGAGCGGCGTGGCGGCGTGACGCCGCGGCTTTGCGCGGGCCTCGAAGGACCCGACGTCATCGGCCTGGTCGCCAACGCCCGCGCCTGGTTCGGGCACGAGATCGACGCGCAGGAGCACCTTCGCCGGCAGAGGATCTTCCTGTACGCCGGCGTGAACGACGTGACGATCGGGCCGCAAGTCGTCGCGGCGACCCACGCGTTCTACCAGGCGCTGATCCCGGCGCAGAACATCTCCTTCGATCCGAACGGGCCCGGCGGGCACTTCCTGCCGATGGATTACTACGATCCGCGCAGCACCTACTGGCCGTGCCAGACCGCCACCTCGCCGCGCAACTGGCCTGTCGATTGCGCCTACGACGGCGCAGGCAAGTCGCTCGCATGGATCTACGGCGACCTCGCGCCGCGCACCGCATCGCTCGATCCCGGCGGCGACCTGATCATGGTCAACCAGGGGGAGTTCGTCGCGCGCGACTTCGGCATGGACGACATCGCGTTCCTGTACGTGCCGAAGGCCTGCGCGCCGGGCGGCTCCGTCTGCCGGCTGCACGTTTTTCTGCACGACCGCGACCAGAGCTTTTTCGCCCGCAACGACACGGTGTTCGCCGAGCGGTCCGG
>JADLEZ010000145.1 GCA_020845855.1 Burkholderiales bacterium | reverse complement strand
TCGTCTCGCCTTTCTCCACCGCGCGGCCGACCCGCGTCATCGGCCGCTTGCCGACGAGCGCCCTGCGGCCGGACTTCCTGATTTCGTCGTCGCTCTGGCCTACCCGGGCGAGCGGCGGATCGACGAACAGCGCGTAGGCGGTGATGCGGTCGCGCACACCGCGGCCCGCGTTCTCCAGCAGGTTGTCGGCGACGATCTCGTAATCGTTGTAGGCGGTATGCGTGAACGCGCCGCGGCCGTTGCACTCGCCCAGGGCGTAGATACCGGGGACGCTGGTCTGCAGCGCGTCGTCGACCGCGATGTAGCCTCGTTCGTCGGTCGCCACGCCAGCGCGGTCGAGTCCCAGGTCGCCGGTATTCGGTGTGCGCCCGACCGCGAGCAGAAGATGCGTGCCGCGTACCGAGCGCGATTCGTCCCCGCAATCGAGGTCGAGCGCGATTTCGTCGCCGGCACGCGCCACCGCCATGCATTCGGCGGCCGCCTCGACCGCGATGCCCTCGCCTTCGAGGATCGCGCGCACGCCGTCGGCGACGTCCGCGTCCTCGCGGTTGAGGATGCGCGGCGTCTTCTCGACGATCGTAATGCGCGATCCGAAACGCCGGTACATCTGGCCGAACTCGAGACCGATGTAGCTGCCGCCGACGATCACGAGGTGCGGCGGCACGAAGTCCACGTCCATGATCGAGCTGTTGGTGAAGAAGGGCACGCCGGACAAGCCGGGCAGCGGCGGCACGAAGGCGCGCGCGCCGACGTTGACGAAGATGCGCGGCGCCTGCAGGATCCGCTCGCCCACGCGCACGGCTTGCGGCGAATCGAACCGCGCGTGCCCCTGGATCACGGTCACCCGCGCGGTTGCGCGCAGCCACGTTTCGACGCCGGCGCTGGCCTTTCCGGCAACCTCGTCCTTGCGCGCCTTGACCCGCTTCATGTCGACGCCGACGCCGCCTTCGATCGCCACCCCGTACTCGGCGGCGCGCCGCGCGAGATGCGCCGCGTAGGCGCTCGCCACCAGCGTCTTAGCGGGATGCAGCCCGTGTTGACGCAGGTGCCACCGAAGCGGTGACGCTCGACGATGGCGACGGTCATGCCCGCTTTCGCGAGCCGGACCGCGAGCGCGGGCCCCGCCTGTCCGGTGCCGATGACGATGGCGTCGTAGCGCTCGTGGGGCACAGTCAGTTCGCCTTGATGGTCGACGTGATGGACGTCACCACGCCCGAGGCGGTTGCGAACTGCGTGTCGCGCGTGGTGATGCCGTGCCGCCTGCCAATGTACCCGAAGTCGGTGTAAATGGCCCACACGTTGCCCTGCGCATCCTGTTGGACCAAAAGGCGTACCGGCCAGTCGAGCCCCGCCTCGCCCTTGGCGGTGATGAACTGCGAGCCGAGCGGAGGATTGCCGAAGGTGAGCAGGGTCGACGCCGGCAGCTCGATCCCCGCCTTCGCGGCGAGGTCCTGCTGGTCGATCTGGGAGAAGAACATGATGCCCTTCTTCGCGATGTCGTCTTTGATGCGGGCGATCGTCTCGTCCATGCCGTAGCGGCTCTTGACCTTGATGATCCCATCGGCGCCGACGTTCTGGGCGAGGGCCCCGCCGGACGCGGCGAGGGTGGCCGCGACCAGCGCGGCGGACAGCAGTTTGCGGGTATTCATGATGCCGATCTCCTGGTGGTTACGGGGGGTGAAGGCAGTTTGAGCTGCAAGGCGAGGATGGCGGCGAGCGCAAGGGCGATGCCCACGCCCGCCACGCACGCTGCCCAGCCGATGCGGTCGAAGACCTGGCCGAGCAACGCGCTGCCGGCGAGGCCGCCGGCGAAGTAGGACGCGAGGTAGAGGCCGCTGGCGGCGCCGCGGTCGACGGTGGCCGCGCGGCCGACGAAGCCGGTGGCCACCGCCTGCGCGAGGAACGTCCCGACGCCGACCAGCGCGAGGCCGGCGAGTACCGCGGACAGGCGGCCGGTCAGAAGCAAGGGCAGGCCGGCCGCGGCCACCGCGATCGCGAACCAGAACGTCCGCCTCGTGCCGAAGCGCGCCACCGCATGGCCGGCCAGCGGCGTGGTCACGATCGACGGCAGGAAGACGAAATAGACGAAGCCGAGTCCCATGCTCGACAGCGACAGCGGCTCGCGCACCAGCACGAAGTTCACGTAGGTGAAGGTGCCGATGAACGCGAACAGGATGCAGAAGCCGATGGCGAAGCTCGCGCACAGCGCGGGGTTGCGGAAGTGCGCGGCCCACGCCGCGAGCGCCGAGCGTCCGGAGGCGCCCATCACCGGCATCGCCGGCGTGCCGCGCAGGTAGAACCAGACCAGCACCGCGCCCGCGAGATTGAGCGCGGCAAACACGAAGAAGTTGCCGGCAAGGCCCAGGTGGTCGGCGAGTGCCGCGGCCATCAGGCGCCCGAAAAGGTTGCTCGCGACGTTGCCGGTAATGTACGCGGCGAAGGCACCGGCGGTCTCCTCCGCCGTGCACGCCTCGCCGAGATAAGAGAGCATGAGCGCGAACGCGGACGACATGCACAAACCTTGCGCCACGCGCAGGGCCGTGAAGGCGGTGAGGTTCGGCGCTAACGCGAGCAGCGCGGTCGGTACCGCGAGCAAGGCGAGGCTCGCGACGATGCCGGCGCGGCGAGGGATTCGGCGGCCGAGTAACGCGATCGCGAGCCCGGCGAGCGCCATGCCGAGCGTGCTCGCATTGACCGCGAAGCCCATCGCAGCCGGCGTCACGCCGTAGGCCGCCGCAAGCGACGGCAGGATCGCCTGGGTGGCGAAGAGATCCACCACGGTCAGGAACGCGGTGAGGCCGATGACGAGCGAGCGCAGCAGCGCTGCGCTCGCCGTCGAGCCGGGCAATGCGAAGGTGCGGGCGCCGGCCATTGCTTACATCATGTGATCGTCGTCTTTGCCGGCGACCGGGAAGAGGTCGACCGAGATGAGCACCGCGGTCGCGGCTCCGGTGTTCTTCCACCAGTGCGACGTGCCGAACTTCTCCGGCGCGACGTCGCCGGCCCGGTGCACGATCGGCACGGCGCAGTTGCTCGCGTACTCCACCACCTCCCCGGAGACGATGTAGATCATCGCGGGGCGCTGGTCGTGGCTGTGCCACGGCACCACCCCCCCGGGGCCGATCGTGAGCTCGCGCAGGCGGAACTGGCGGCCGGCGATAGCCGCGGGCTCCTTCGCAAGATCGGTCGAGGCGCGCACAGCGTCGGCCACGTCCTTGGGCTGCGACGGTCCGGGTGCCTGGCCCCTGCCGTCGGCAACCTTGCTGCCGGCGGGGCACTCGGCCGCGGCGGCGGCGGTGGCGCCGAGCGCGAGCGCGCCGGCGACGAGCCCGGCGGCGATCGCGCGCTGCCAGGCGGGTTGCTTCGTGGTTGCGTACAGCATATCGAGGTCTCCTTTGGTCGTGAGTTACGGTCTAGAATGCCGCGACGTTTTTCGCGCGGACTGCGGCATCGGTCGCGGCGGACGCGCTGCGCTTACATGGAACTTCCGCGCTGTAAGGATCGGTTGCCGGGCGCGACCATTGCCGCAGACGGCGCAAGGCATCGCTCCGTCACCCCCTACCCGACATGAGAGGAGCACGTCGCATGAACCAGAAGACCATGATTCAGGCCGCCGTCACCGGCATCGTCGCCCTCGGGCTCGCCGGATTCGCCGCCGCGCAACCGGTGCAGCAGAAAGCCGGCACCGAGAAGTGCTACGGCGTGGCGAAGGCCGGCCAGAACGACTGCGGCACCGCGAAGCACGCCTGCGCGGGCATGAGCAAGATGGACAACGACCCGACCGAATGGAAGTACGTCGCCAAGGGCACCTGCGACAAGATGGGCGGGAAGATGGCGGCGCCCAAGTAAGGTGCACCACCTTGCACCCCCCTCTCCCGCCGTGCGGGAGAGGGCCGGGGTGAGGGCATGACCGCAGCCTTACCTACCGCCGCCGGCATCGGCCTGCGCGCGCCGCATCTGCGGCACGTGCTCGACACGCGCCCGGCGGTTCCCTGGTTCGAGATCCACAGCGAGAACTACTTCGCCGACGGCGGGCCGGCGCTCGCCGCGCTCGATCGCGTCCGCACCGATTACCCGGTGGCGATGCACGGTGTCGGCTTGTCGCTCGGGTCGGCCGATCCGCTCGACCGTGAGCACCTGCGCAAGCTCGCGCGCCTCGCCGGCCGCATCGCACCCGCGTTGGTCTCGGAGCACTTGTGCTGGAGCAGTGTCGGCTGCCGCCACTACAACGACCTCCTGCCGCTACCCTACACCGGGGAGACGCTCGACCACGTGTGCGCGCGCGTGCAAGCCGTGCAGGAGGCACTCGGACGCACGATCGCGGTCGAGAACGTGTCGAGCTATTACGCCTTTCCCGAGTCCACCCTCGACGAATGCGAATTCGTCGCCGCGGTCGCCGCCCGCACCGGATGCGCCTTGCTGGTCGACGTCAACAACATCTACGTGAATGCGCGCAACCACGGCATCGACGCGCTGGCGTATCTCGCCGCGATTCCGCCGGCCGCGGTCGCCGAGATCCACCTCGCCGGATTCGACGCGAGCGGCCCGGTCGTGATCGACACCCATGGCGCGCCGGTAGCCCCGGAAGTGTGGTCGCTGTACGAGGCGGCCATCGCCCGCTTCGGAACGGTGCCCACGCTGATCGAGTGGGACACCGACATTCCCGCGTTCGACGTGCTTCGGCGCGAGGCCGCCACCGCGCAGCACGTGCTGGACCACCATGCACGCATCGCTGCCTGAGCTTCAGCGGCGCTTTGCCGCGTGGCTGGCCGGCGCCGAAGGCGCGCCGGAGCGCATCGCGGTCTATCGCAACACGGTCACGGCCAACT
Source organism: Burkholderiales bacterium (assembly GCA_020845855.1). Taxonomy (GTDB): domain Bacteria; phylum Pseudomonadota; class Gammaproteobacteria; order Burkholderiales; family Casimicrobiaceae; genus VBCG01. The sequence continues at coordinate 500 of JADLEZ010000145.1, read as the reverse complement.
ACCGCAACGCGCTCGGCGCGACCTACCGCGTCGTGCGCGAGCTCGTGGGCGCGCCGTTCTTCAACACCGCCGTCGACGCCTTCGTGCGGGCGCACCCGTCCGCGGGCGGCGACCTCAACGTGTACGGCGGCGAGTTCGCCGCCTTCCTCGCGGCGTATCCGCACGCGCGCGGGCTTCCCTACCTGCCCGACGTCGCGCGCCTGGAATGGGCGCTGGACGAGGCGCTGCGCGCGGCGGATCCGCAGGGTTCGCCGGCTGGCGTCGTCGCCGCGTTGGGTGCGCTGGGCACCGACGAAGTCGCGCGCCAGCGTTTCACCCTCGACCCTTCGTGCCGGCTCCTGCGCTCGGATTACCCCGTGATGCGCATCTGGCAGGCGCACCAAGCCGGACAGGAGGATCTGACCGTCGCCTTCGACGCAGGCGGCGACCACCTGCTCGTGCGCCGCGAGGGTGACGCGCCGGTGATCGTGCGCCTGCCGGTCGGCGAGTTCGCCTGGCTC
>JADLEZ010000144.1 GCA_020845855.1 Burkholderiales bacterium | reverse complement strand
CCGCACTCGAAGCCCGGAATGGCCGGAGTCGCGAGCTCGGGCGTCAGCGCGCTCAGCTCGAGGATATTCACCTGCGGCGTGTTGGGCGGCGCCTTGAAGGGGTAGCGCAGGTCGTAGGAGAACACGCTGTCCTGCAGCAGCGTCTGCCGCTCGCCGAGAATGCGCACCTCGACTCCGGCGGGCGACAGGTTGAGGCCCAGCACTTCCGCACCCTTGCCGAAGCGCACGAGCCCGGTGGCGTCCGCCGCCGGATTGTTCATCGTGTCGAGCACGACGAGCGAGTTCTCCCCGCGCAGCTGCGTGCCATCTGCGTAGTTGACGCCGGCGTAAACGGTCTTGAGCTCGGCGCGCGCGCGTGCCACGAGGTCGAGCGAAAGATCGATGTTCGGAGGCCGGGTCACCATCGTGTAAGGCGTGCCCGACGAGAGGGAGGTCGTGATCGTGACGAGGTCACCCTCGGCTACGACATCGACATTCGCGCCGACCGTGACGCTCGCGGAGTAGTCGACGTCGATGCTGCCGGGATCGAGTCGCATCTGACCATCCATGCCAAGCTCTGCATCCGTGTCGGCCACCAGTTGCATGCCGATGTCCAGAGACCTTGTCGTGCCCTGCGTGGGGCGCGGCCCGACGCCAGGTCCGAGGTCGCGCGTGAATCGCGTCAGGCAGCCGCCGAGCGGATTCGGGACGATGCACCGATCGATCTTGCCGCCGATGCATTCTTCCCGGGTCGGGCAGAGCTGTCCGATGGTCGAGTCGAAGCACGTGGCCATGCACCGCGCGAGTGCCGTGTCCCACACTGCCTGCAGCGTGCTCGCCGGCACGTCGACGGGCACGGTGCGGATTTCGCCGGCGCGCAGCAGCTCGTTCTTTTCGTCGATGACACGAAAGCCGATCTCATGCGTGTCGACGCCGGTGTCCGCAGGGCTGTAGAGATTCTGATCCCGCGTGCTGAATCTCACGTCGTCCGTGACCGTGGCCGGTGCAGCCGCCCCCTGTCCGGCCCGCAGCGCGAGGAGCCCGACCATCACGGCGAATCTGTTGTAGTGCAACATGACGCCTCCCTGAACGCGAATGCGTTCTCAAGGAGGTAAGCAGCAAATGGGAGCAGACTGCCTCACCCGGTCATCGCGCCGGCCCGAAGCGGGTCTTCAGAAGACGAAATACAGCGCGAGGCTGAGCCCCGCGTAGATCACGATGACGGTCCAGTACCGCCCCGGCGTTTCATCGCGCCGCCACGCCCGGCCGCTCCATTTGTCCTTCGCGTAGACGGTCCCGCTCGCGATCGCGTAGATCACGTAAATCGCGAGCAGGACGCCGAGTGTCTGGAAGAACGGCTTCAATGCGCGGCGGACAGTAATTCAGTCGCCGTCACGAAATGCGGCGCGATGTCGATCGGCACGCCCGCGAGCTGGTCGAGCACGCGCTGCACTTCGGGACGGATCACCACCATCTTGTCGAGCAGGGCCTTGACGCCCGCATAATCACCGTGCGCCTGCAGCGTCATGATGTCGTGCGTGAGGCCCGTGACGGCCTTCTTCGTCTTGCCCAGATCGAGAGTGAAGCGGCCATCGGAGCCGACGCGTATCGCGCCATGATCGAGCAGGTAGTTGACCTGCAGCGCCATGCCCTTCGCGTGCGACTCGTTCAGGCCAAAGCGCAGCGTGCGGAAAGACGAGGCGAGGTAGGTCACGTACATGCTGCGCTCGTCGCGCTTGTCGAGGACGCCCTTGTCCATCAGCTGCTGCAGTGCCCAGAGGCCCGAGATGTCGGCCTTCGCTTCCTCGAGCGTACCGTTCAGCTCCTTCAATTCCTGGCGCACGGTGGTCGCGCGGCCGTTCACGGTGATCGTCTGCGGGCCGAGGCCGTGCATCAGTTCGTGCATCAGGATGTGCGTGAAGAAGGGCTCGAACGCGACCAGCGCGCGATCCCCGGGCGTGAGCGCGATCGCGGCGATCGGCTGCAGCACCTTCTCGAACTTCGCCTGCTGGAAGTTCTTCAGCATGACGCGCTTCGAGCCTTTTTCGGCAACCACCCGTTCATCGTTCGGCAGGTTGAACGCGGCGGTCTGGATGCCGTGGTTGCCGTCGCCGGCCGAGACGACCACATTGACAACCCGGATCGGCGCGAGACCGCCGAGCTTCGGCCGGCGGTACTTCGGATCGATCGGCAGGTGGTTCTCGAGGCCCTGCAACTCCTTGCCGAACCGCGCGAGCTGCGCTGTCTCTTCAGGATCGTTCACCGCGATGAAGGCTTCGAACGCGGCCTTGAAGTTGAACCACTCGTCCTCGTACACCTCGTACGGCCCGATCGTCGGCTCGATCGAGGCGTCGAGCTCCATCCAGGCGATGTCGCTGGCGTAGTAATCATTCGAGAGGAAGGCCGCCGCGCGCTTCTCGAGGTAAGCCTTGAGCGTCGGCTGCTTCGTCGCCGCCGCCGCCTCGCGCAGCAGCCGCGCAAGTTCGCCGAGCTGGCCCTGGTACTCCATCGAGTACGGCACGGCGGTGAGCTTGCCGTCGGGCGTGCGGCGGATGGTCGTGAAGAAGCTGGTCGCGGCCGCGTGCTCCGCGCCCGTGAGCGAGCGCATCCACGCGTCGACTTCCTCGCGCGTCGAGTCGAGTGGATAGTAATTGGCGCCACCTGGCTCCGGCGCTGCGCCCGGAATGAAGGGTGCATCGTGGTCGAGCTCGGACCACGGGCCCTTGTTGAGCGCGAAGTAGGCGAGGCGGGCGCGGCCGAGCGCGCTGTCATCGCCGACGAGCGCGAGCAGCTGCGCTGGCGCTGCGGGCGAGCGCTGGCGCAGGAAGAGCGCATCGACGATCCGCGCGGCCTCGACGAGATAGCTGAGCGCCGCGCGTTCGTTGTCCGGCAGGGCAGACAGGTCGACGCGGATGTCGACGGGCGCGAAGCGCGCCGACATCGCGGCGAGCTGCGCGGCGTCAGGGGTGGGAGAGGCGGCGGTCGCGATGGATGCGCATCCGCCGAGGGCGAGTAGCAGCAAAGCGGGGGTTTTCATGCGGGGATTGTAGTGCGCGCGTGGCGTTGTCACAAAGGCGCCAT
>JADLEZ010000143.1 GCA_020845855.1 Burkholderiales bacterium | reverse complement strand
TGGCCAGGGCGGCGAAGGCATCCAGCAACCCCCTGCGCACGGGGGCGGAGAGAGCGTTGACCGGCGGACGATCGATGGTAACGACGGCGATCGTGCCGCTTTGCGTGACGGTGACGGCCGCAAGGCTCATCGGGCATTCCCGAGTTCGAGGTCCTGCGCGTCGACAGGTTGCGTGGCTGCGCTCTCGGGCAGGTCCGCGCCTGGCCGCGGCGGCTCCACCGCGAAGACGCGAACCGGGACGCCGCGCAAGTGCACCGAGCCGGTGGCGGGGCAGTTCGGCTGGTCGCCGTCGGTGAGGATGTTGAGGTTGCTCTTGCGCCAGTTGAATTCATCGTCCTCGGCCGCCGGCTCCCACCAGCCGAACGCGGCGACCACCACTTGCGGATGGACGTGATCGGCGACCTTGAGGCGCTGCTGGATGCGGCCCTTGTGCGACTCGATCCAGATCATCTCGCCGTCCTTGACCCTGTATCTGGCGGCGGTGTCCGGGTGCATCTCGCACACGGCTTCGGCCGTGTGCTTCTTCATCGCCTCGATGTGCCGGTAGCCGGAGGAAAAGTAGGCGCCCTCCTTGCCGTTGGTCATGTGCAGCGGATAGTGCTCGAACGCCTCCGCGCCGAAGCGCGAAGCTGCGAGCTCCGCGAACGTGGGCAGCGGACTCAATCCAAGCTGGGCCATCTGCTGCGAATGGAACTCGAACTTGCGCGAAGGCGTCTTGAAGTAGCCGTCGGGATTGTCCGCGAGGTAGTGCTTGGTGGGGCCGAGCACGCGGATGGCGCAGAACTCGTTGTAAGTCATCCCCGAGTCGGCCAGCATCAGGTCGAGCGACTCTTCCCAGTTTTCGAAGAAGTGCTCGCGCATCCCCATGCGCTTCGCGAGCTCGTTGATCATCTTCGAGTCCGGCCAGGCCTCACCGGGCGGGTCGACGACCTTCGGCATGGCGCGGATGTGCCCGAGCCACGCGGGCCAGTAGGCGATGGTGTCGTGCTCGAGCGGCAGCGCCGCCGGCAGCACGATGTCGGCGATCGCCATCGTCGACGTCGGGAAGATCTCCGCCACCACGAGGAAGGGCACTTTCATGAACGCCTCGTAGGTGGCCACCGAGTCCGGGTAGGTCAGGATGGGATTGGTGACGTGGCACATCGCCATCTTGATCGGATAGGGGTCGTCGGTGAGGATGGTCCTCACCAGCGATTGCGTCGGCACGTAGGCAGCGCCCATCGCGATGGGGAATTCCTTGCCGATCGATTTTGCCGTCGGCCGCGGATGGGCCTTGTCGAAGTAGAAGCGGCCGGGGCGGCCGAATTTCGCCGGTGTGTTGATGAGCTCGCCGCCGCGCACCCCGACGCTGCCGGTGAGGCCTCTCAGCATGCTCACCGCCCGGCACACCTGGAGCGCGGCGACGTTGTTTTCGAGCGCGTTGCCCCACAGGATCATCCCGGGCCTGCGCGTTGCGTACACGCGCGCCACCTCGCGCAGCGTCGCGACGTCGATCCACGTTTCGGCGGCCACTTCGTCGAGCGTGAAATTGGCGACTTCGGCCTTCAGCGCGTCGAACCCGACCGTGTACCTGGCGACGAACTCCTTGTCGTAGAGCTCCTCGTCGATGATCACCTTCACCATGCCCATGGCGAGCGCACCGTCGGAGCCGGGCTTGGGCTTCAGCCAGTAGTCCGCCTTTTCGCAATAGCGATTCTTGCCCGGCTCGATCATGATGAGCTTGGCGCCCTTCTTGAGCGCGCGGGCCACGTCCTTCTGGGCGTAGCAACGGAAGTTGCTCCCGGTGTTCTGCGGGTTCGCTCCCCAGATGATGATCGAGCCCGGATCGCCTTCGGGGTCCGAAAGCACGTGCATCGTGCCGATGCTGAACGTGTCGGCGTGACCGGTCTGGACGCCGCAATAGTTGCCGGGCGTGATGACATTGGGGGTTTCCAGGAACGTCGCGAAGCGCTGCAGGAACGCGTAGTCCATGCTCTTCGGCTCGCCCAGCACGAGGGCGATGCTCTCGGGGCCGAACTGATCGCGGTAGTACCGCATCTTCTCGGCGATCGTGTCCAGCGCCTCGTCCCAGGTGATCCGGGTCCACAGGTTGAGGCCGCGCTCGCCGGCGCGCTTCATCGGGAACTTGAGGCGCTTGCCGTGGCTGTGTGTCTCGGGGATGGTGTTGGGTCCCTTGGCCGCGTCGCAGATGTCGCAGTGCATGCCGCCGCGCGAGTCGGCGATGATCTTGATCATCTTGCCGTTGCCGTCGAACGTGGCCTTGAGCGCGCAGTGGCTCGGGCAGATGAAGCAGAAGATGTCCTTGGTCGTTGTTTCCACGAGTGTGGCCTTTCGAAACGGGACAGCCACCTGCCCCTTTAGGACAGCATCTCGACGAATGCGCGCACGCGGGTCAGGAGCTGGCCCGACGGCGCACCCACCTGCCAGCTGCCTTCGAGGAAGGAGCTGGGAACGCCCTTCTTGTGGAAATGGTTGCGAAAGAGCTCCACGTGCATGCCGCCGTAGGGACAGCCGATGTACGTGTAGAAGAACATCCCCTTCGAGCCCGTTTCCTCCATCATCTGCTCGATGTACTTGAGCTGGTTGACCGGCGAGCCGGTCACGAAGTAGTCGAGAATGAAGCGCGCCATCGCCTCGAGCGGCGGGATGTCCTCGCGCCAGATCCGGTCGTACGGGTTGGGGGTGAACCACGACAGCAGCGCACCCCCGAGGTCGTCCACCGCCTTGAACACGCCGAACTCGAGCCCGCGCGCGCCGACCCAGGTCAGCGGCACGATCTTGCCAAGCGGCGACGGTACGTACTCGGCGTGCGTCAGCTCGTCGATCAACTGGTCGAGCAGCGCTTCGTACTCCTGCGGCTTGCCGAAGTAGTGGGCGGAGCCCATCAGCAGGAACAGCACGGGCAGGCTCTTGACGTAGAGCGGATTGGCCACGCGCAGCTTGATGATCTGCCGGAACTTGCCCATCACGCGGTTCATCCGCTTGATCTCCATGGACATCCTGGCCTCATCCACGGGCTTGCCGGTGAGGAAGACGGCCACGTCCTCGAGCTCGCTCGCGAGGAACTTCACCATGGCGTCGAGCCGCTCCTCCCCGCCATGCACGGGGCGGATCACCTGCTCGACGCGGTGGATGTCGAAGCCGAACTCCTTGATCATCTCGTAGGCCATGTTGAGCGGCTCGCACACCGTCGACAGCGCCACGACCTTCTTGACCGAGTTGTTCCGGCGCATGTACCACTCGCCGAGCAACGTCGTGACCATCGAGCAGGTTTCCTTCGGCATGTCGAAGAGTTCCGAGGACAGGTCGGACGCCTCCTCCGCCGCCGTCAGCCTCCCGAGGTCGTACACCGCCATCGGCACGGTGTCGCAGGCGTACAGAAGCGGCGCTTCCATGAGCCCGGTGCTCCAGACCGCCGGCCTGCCCTCGCGGTTGCCCTGCTCGGCGTCCCCGAGGTAGGAGAGCGCCATGTCGTACAGCCAGGACACACCCTTGGAATAGCTGTGCGCCTGGCGGCTCTGCTCGATGTACTCGAGCTGGTTCCTGGGCTCGCCCGCCGGTACCGCGGCGCCGCTGGCGCCGTCCACGCGCGGGTGAACATGGATCGTCTTCTGCTCCCGAGCGGGAGCTTCGGTTGTCAGGCCGCGCATGCTGTCTTCTCCCCTTGCGTGCCCTTGCGGGCTTCCTTGAGCACTTCGACGAATGCCTCGAGCCGAGTCTTGATCTGTCCGGTGTCGCCTTGCGAGTAGTCCGTGTCGAGGTCCAGGGCGGGCAGTCCCATCTGGTGGAACCGGCGCAGAAACAAGCCCTTGGTCTGCGCGAACGACGGGCAGAACTTGAGCGTGTAGTAGATGACGGCGTCGACCTTGTATTCCTCGGCCAGCATCGCCGCGAAGTCGATCCGCCTGGTCAGCGGCGACTGTCGGGCGCACGGCGCCTGGTCCAGATAGGCGTTGGCGAGATCGCGATAGGGGTCGTCGGAATCCTGGAGGTCGTAATAGAACGGGCTCAACCCGGTGCAGTGGTCCTCGACCACGACCTGGACGCCGATGTCCTTCTCGAGGAGATCCATCAGCCGCCGGTCGCCGTCGGCGATGATCCCGCCGCAAATCATCATGCGCAGCCGCTGCGCGTCGTCGTCGGGAACGGCCGACAGCCGCTGGTACAGATCATCGAGAACGGGCAGCTGCTCCTCGGCGGGCAGGCTGCGGTAGGCGCGCGTGATCTCGAGAAAATCGGTGCCGGTGAGCGGCGGGCGGTTGCGCTTGCGCAGCTCCGAGATCTTGCGCACGGTTTGGCGAAGCTTCCGGTGCAGGCTGATCGACTCGCGCAGCTTCGCGTCTTCGACCGGCGAGCCCGTGAGCTTCTCGAGGTCCTGCTTGAAGGCGATCATTTCGCCGCGGAAGAACTCCCGGGCGCTCGGCTTGTCGCCCACGCGCGGAACCACGTAGCCGTACGACGGCTTGAAGTAGTGGTTGATCGCGTTCGAGGTCGCCCGCATCGTGTCGCAGGTGTAGAACGTGACGACCTGGTCGAGCGCGTCGTGAAACGGGTCCTTGGTGCGGAAGTGCCCGATGACGCTCTTGCTCATGTCGCACATGACGCTCTTGACGATGACCTCGCCTTCGGCCACCACGGGGGGCGAGCCGCACTTGTCGATCCGCCCGAAGGCCACGCCCGCGGCGGTCAAGAGCTCCGGCGGCGTGTACGTGCAGAGGGTGCCGACCTTCTTCACGTCCTTGCGCTCGATGAGCGAGAGCTCGGCGTCCTCGATGCGCCGCGACAGGTCCGACAGGTCGAACCCTTCGGCGGTGGTGGCGATCTGCGCCTTGCGCGCCTCGACGGCGAGCCGTTGCGCATAGACCGCGGCGCCCAGGCACCCGGCGAAGACCATGTCCAGGCGCGGCATGACGATGGTCTTGTCCAACAGCTTCTCGAGCGCCCGCTTCATGCCGACGTTGTTGGACACCCCGCCGGTGAACACGATGTCGGACTCGAGCGGAATCGCGCGCAGCAGGCTCGTGACCCGCTTGGCCGAGGCCATGTGCACACCCGCGGAGATGTCCGCCGCGACCTCGCCCTTGGCGCGGTGCGAGATCACCTCGGACTCCGCGAAGACGACGCATTGGCTGCTGACTTCGAGCTCCTTCTGCGACTTGAGCGACTCCGGGCCCACGTCGTACATCGTGAGGTCGAGCAGGTTGGCGGCCTTCTCGAGGAACCTTCCGGTCCCCGCGGCGCACTTGTCGTTCATCCGGAACTTGACCACCTTGCCCGTCTCGGGATCCACCTGGATCGCCTTCGCGTCCTGCCCGCCGATGTCGATGATCGTGCGCGTCCCGGCATTGAGGTAGTGCGCGCCCATCGCATGGCAGGAAATCTCGGTCAGGATCTCGCACGGCACCGTGGTGAACTTGAGCGACACCCGCCCGTAGCCCGTGCCGACGATGAAGTCGATGTCCTCCAGGGCAATGCCCGCGCCTTGGAACAGCTCGTCGAGCAGCTCCTGCGCCGTCTCCTGCATGTTGATCCCGGTCGGCAGGAGCGCGGTGTGCAGCCGCCCCTCGTGGATCAGCACGGCCTTCGAGTTGCGCGAGCCGATGTCGATGCCCAGCGCGGTGACGTCGGTGACCTCGTGCACCAGCGCGGGATCGATGACATCGGCGAGGGCGAGGCTGCGCCCGCCGGGGGCGCTCTCGTGCGATGCGTTCATGCGTCCACCTCCATCTCCTGCGGCGCCGACTC
>JADLEZ010000142.1 GCA_020845855.1 Burkholderiales bacterium | reverse complement strand
CTGGCGGGATGAGTTCGACCGGTGGTACGACACGGAACACATGCCGGGGCTCGCCGGCGTTCCCGGCTGCGTGCGCGCGCAGCGCTACGCCAATCTGGACAGCGGGCCGCGTTCCCACGCGTGCTACGACATCGTGCATCCCGACGTGCCGCAATCCGCCGACTGGCTTGCGGTTCGCGCCACCCCGTGGAGCGATCGCGTGCGGCCGCAGTTCCGCAATACCCGGCGAACGATGTTCCGGCTGCTCGATTGCACAACCGTTTGATTCGGCTGAAAGCGAGATCCCTCGCTTCGCTCGGGATGACACGCTTATAAGATCTCTCGCTTACCTCGGGATGACACGGTTACAGGAAGCGACGCGCGAATTTCAACAAACTGTCGTCGGCCTTGCTTCACAGGCGCGGAAAGGCGCGGTACTTGGCCGCCGCCGACGCCTCCGGCGGCGGAACCGCCGATCCGTCTTGCGGCGTCACCGGAAACACCGCATTGATCTGACCCGTGCCCGAGGCGCCGAAGTACGGCGTGATCACTTCCGTCTTGCCTGTGTAAGCGGACCATCCCAGCGCGCCCAGCAGCATCGCGGTGTCGTGCATGAATCCCTCGCCGTGGCCCTTGGACGCGTACTCCGGCAGCATCTCGCAGAACTCGGCCCACCGGCCGGCGGTCCACATCTGTACGACCTGGTGGTCGAGCGTCTCCAGGAACGGACTCCAGATCTTGAACGCGAACTCCGGCGCGAGGCCGTTCTGTGCGAAGCGGTGGCTGAGCGATCCGCTGGCGAGGAAGGCGACCTTGCCCTCGTAGCGATCCTCCACCGCGCGGCGCATCGCCCAGCCGAGCCGCGCGCTGTCGTTCAAGTAATGCACCGTGCACAGCGCCGAAACCGACACCACCTTGAAGTACTGGTCGGCGTTCATGTAGCGCAGCGGCACCAGCGTGCCGTACTCCGGGTCGAGCGTGGTCGCATCGTGCGCCAGCGTCTCGACCCCCTGCTCGGTGCAGGCTTGCGCCAGGATGCGTCCGAGCGCCGGATTGCCGGGCGCTTCGAACGGCATGTTGGCGATGAAGTGCGGCAACTCGTTGCTGGTGTACAGACCCTTGAAATGCGGGGCGCAGTTGATGTGGTAGTTGGCGTTGACGAGCCAGTGCGTGTCGAACACCACGAGCGTGTCGACACCCAACTCACGACAGCGCCGGCCGATCTCCCGGTGGCCGTCGATGGCATCCTGGCGGCTGCCCTTGCGCTCCCCGTCGAGCTCGCTTAGGTACATCGAGGGAACGTGCGTGATCTTGGCGGCAAGGGCGAGTTGTCCCATGCGAAATCTCCGGTTGAATGCGTCGAGCGCCGATTATAGGCAGGGACCGATCCCGCGCACACGCTCGCCGCAGTCAACCATTGATCGTGCGCAAACGCGCGGGCGGCGAGGCCGTGCCCGGATCGCGAACGGCGAGTGCCGACTCGCAGGCCACGGTCGCCTTGCGCAGGTCCGCGATCGAGGCGCAGCCGAGGTGCGCCAGCGCCCGATCGAATTCGTCGCCCAGGAGCGCGATCAGCTCGGCCGCGCCGCGTTGCGCACCGCGGGCCGCGGCTGCGTAGAGGAACGGCCGGCCCAGCAGCACGAGGTCCGCGCCGAGCGCGATCGCCCGCGCAATGTCCTCGCCGGTGCGAAAGCCGCCGTCGACTATGACCGGCGCCGCGGCGCCGACGGCTGCGCGAACCAGCGGCAGGACCTCGATCGGCGCCGGCGCGGCGTCGAGCTGGCGGCCGCCGTGGTTCGACACCACGATACCGTCCACACCCGACGCCAGCAGCCGCACCGCATCGTCGGGATGCAGCACGCCCTTGACCAGGAGCTCGCCGCGCCAGCGGCCGCGAATCTCGTCCAGCAGCGACCAATCCAGGCGCGCCGAGGATTGCGCGGCCATCAGCTCGGCCAGCGAGCTTGCCGACGCCGAAGCGCGCTCGTAACGCTCGAGATTGGCGAAGCGCGGCGCGCCGTTACGCAGCAGCGACAGCGACCAGCGGGGATGCCGGAGGAGGTCGGCCGCCATGCCGGCCGTCGGGCGCAGCGGCAGGCGAAAGCCGTTGGCGAGGTCGCGCAGGCGCTTGCCCGGCGCGGGCACGTCGACGGTGACGACGAGCGTCGTGATGCCGGCGGCCTGCGCCCGGACGAGCAGGTCGTCGACGATCGGCGGGTCGCGGCCCACGTACAGTTGAAACCAGCTTCCGGGCGCGGCCTGGGCGATCGCTTCGATCGCCGTCGTTGCTGCCGTCGACAGCACGTAGGGAAGTCCGGCGGCGGCGGCCGCACGTGCCAGCCCCAAATCGGTGCCGGCACCGACGAGGTTCGCCATGCCGATCGGCGCGACGCCGAATGGTAGGCCATGACGCCGCCCGAGCAGCGCAACGGCCGGGTCGCGCCGCGTGCATCCGGTGAGCACGCGCGGCAGCAGCCGGATCATATCGAGCGATCGCCGGTTGCGCGCGAGCGCGCTTTCGCAGCCGGCGCCGCCGTCCACGAAGTCGAATACGAAGCGCGGCAGGCGGCGCTTCGCCGCGCGGCGCATCGCGTCGACCGAGTGCAGGCCGGTCACGACCGCGCCTTCCGCTCCCTCGCGCGCACGAGTTGCAGCAATGCACGCACGGCCGGCGCCGCCACGCCCGCACGCTGGGCATGCTCGACGATGGCGCCGTTGATCGATTCGATTTCGGTCGCCCTGCCGGCCAGGATGTCCTGCAGCATCGAGGGCTTGTGCGGGCGATGCGTCGCGAAGGCGTGGCGCACGGCCTCGTCGATGCGCTCGCGCGAGACGGGAACGCCGGATGCCTGCGCAACCGCGGTGCATTCGTCGAGCACGGTGCGAACCAGCGCCTGGATGTCCGGGTCGTCGGCCATCCCGCCCACGTCGAAGCCGGTGACGCTCGCAATCGAGTTCATCGCGGCGTTGAACGTCGCCTTCTCCCAGATGGCGACGACTACCCCGGCATCGGCAGTGCAGGCGAGCCCGGCTCGCGAAAGCGCTTGCGACACGGTGGCGATGAACGGGTGCTCGTGCCCGGCGAGCGTCCACAGCCGCACCTCGCCGGCGCCGTGCGAGCTCACGTGACCGGGCCCGCGCAGGTCGGCCGGCCAGTTGGTCATGCCGATCAGGATGCGCTCGCGCGGGAAGACCTCACCCAGGCGCTCGCCGGTGCCGAGGCCGTTTTGCAGCGTGAGCGCCCAGGTGCCAGCGCCGGCCAGGTGCCGGGCCGAGGCGAGCGCCGCCTTCGTCTGCGGCCCCTTGGTGAACACGACCAGGAGGTCGACGG
>JADLEZ010000141.1 GCA_020845855.1 Burkholderiales bacterium | reverse complement strand
CGCGCCGTCACCCGTGACGTGAACTCGGACAAGGCGCGGGCGCTGGCCGCGGCCGGTGCCGAAGTAGTGGCCGCGGACGTGGACGACGCGAAGAGCCTGGAGCGCGCCTTCGCCGGCGCGTACGGCGCCTATTGCGTGACGTTCTACTGGGCGCACTTCACGCCGCAGAAGGAGCTCGACGAGGCGCGCAGCATGGCAGGCGCCGCCAAGGCGGCGGGCTTGCAGCACGTGATCTGGTCTACCCTCGAGGACACCCGCAAGATCGTGCCCGCCGACGCGATGCCGACACTCATGGGCAAGTACAAGGTGCCGCACTTCGACGCCAAGGGCGAGGCCGACCGGTTCTTCCGCGACGCGGGCGTGCCCACCACGTTCCTGTACGCCTCGTACTATTGGGACAACCTCATCCACTTCGGCGCCGGGCCGCAGAAAGGCGCCGACGGCGTGCTGCAGTTCACGCTTCCAACCGCCAACGCGAAGATGGCGGGCGTCGCGGCGGAGGACATCGGCCGCGTGGCGTACGGCATCTTCAAGGCCGGGACACGGTACGTCGGCCAGAAGGTCGGCGCGGCCGGCGAGCACCTCACCGGCGCCCAGATGGCGGCGGCGCTCACCCGCGCGCTGGGCCGCGAGGTGCGGCACAACGCGATGACGCCGGAGGCGTACCGCGCCCTGGGCTTCCCCGGCGCGGACGACCTCGGCAACATGTTCCAGTTCTACCGGGACTACGAGGCGCCGCTGAACGCGCTGCGCGACGTCGCCCGCTCGCGCGCGCTCAATTCCGCGCTGCTGTCGTTCGACGCGTGGCTCGCGAAGCACAAGGACCGCATTCCCATCGCCTGAAACCCTCTTCGTCCGGAGGCTTCGTTTGAAGCGCATGCTCGTTGTGATGTGCCTGTTCGCCTTGGCGCCACTCGTCCCTGCCCAGCAGCAGGAGGCTGACCACGAGATCCACGAGGCGCTGCGCGCGCTGCTCAAGGACATGACCGCCGCGATCAACACCGGCCAGTACGACAAGCTCCAGCCCTATCTTGCGCCCAACGTCGAGGTGACCAGCATCACCCAGGAGGTGATGAGCAACCGCGAGGACGTGAAGAAGTACTTCGAGGAATGGTTCGGGCCGAAAGGCTACATGCGCAAGATGACCATGACCATGGAGCCGGACCAGCTGACGCAGTTGACGCCCGACAAGCGCTGGGGCCTCGTGCGGGGCAAGGCGCTCGAGCACTACGAGGCGAAGGACGGCGACGTGTTCGACTTCGTGACCCGCTGGACCGCGGTCATGGCCCGCGGCGACGACGGCAAGTGGTATTTGCGCGCGATCCACTTCGGCACCAACAATCTCGACAACCCGGTGCTGACCAAGGTGAGGAACACGCTGATCCGCGACGGCATCATCGGCGCGGCCGTGGCGCTCGTGCTCGGCGTTGCGATCGGGTGGTTTGTCGGCAGGCGACGCCGGGATGCCGTGGTGGCGGCGTCGTGAGCAGGGCCGATGCGTGGGCGCGGACCGTCGGCCCGGCCCTGCTGCTTGCGCTCGGAGCGGCCGCGTGCGCGTACTTCGCGGTCAGCTTTCGCCATGCCGGGCCGGTGCCGCTGGCGCTCGCTGCCGCGATCCTCGGGTGCGCGGCCGCCGGCGTCGTCCTGAGTATGCGCAGCGCATGGACGCTCGCGCTGCTGCTGTTCGCCGCGCTGTCGCTGCTGCTGCTCTACGCAACCGCCGAGGCCGTGCGCTTGGCGGTGTCCCAAGGCGGCAGACAGGGCCACGCGTGGCTCGCCGGTGTCCTGACCTGGTTCCTTGCGCTCGTGCTCGGCGCAGCGGCCTCGATCGCCGCGGCCCAGGTGGTCGTGCTATGGGTCGGGCGCGCAGCCTACACCGCGCGCGACCTGCATCCGATCCTCGCCGTACCGCTGGCGGCCGTTGCGTTCCTCGCCGTCGCGTGGGTGCTCGGGCACGACGTCTGGTGGACGCAGATCTGGGCTCGTGAAAAATGCGCGGCGGGCAGTGCATCCGCCTGCGCGGGATTGGCCGGCGACACCCGCCACTTCGGCGCCGCCGAGCGCGACGCTTTCGCCCGCGCGGGCTGCGCCGGCGGCGACACCCGGGCATGCTTACGCGTAACCGGCGATCCGGGCGTGCTCGCGCGGCGGTGTGAGCAGGGCAACGCCGAGTTGTGCCTTGCCTACGCCAAGCGGATCTACGGCACCGAACCCGCGGCCGCCGCGCTTACGCGCGCGTGCGAGCTCGAGGTGGGCCTTTGCGCCCGCGCGGGGGAGGCGGCGCGGGACGCGGGCGACGAGCCGCTGATGCGTACGCTCCTGCAGCGCGGCTGCGACGCGAAAGACTCCGCGAGCTGCTGGCTCGTATTCGCGCGCATCGTACCCAAGCTTTCCGAGCCCGAGCGCAGCCGGGTCGAGCTCGACGCGTGTCTCGCCAGCAACGTCAACGCTTGCCGCGGACTCGTCCGCCGCGACGCCGAAGCCTTCTGTCCGCGAATCTGCGCCGGCAGCGGCAACAACAATCGCCAGTCCTGCGACTACTGCGGGGAGGCCGTCCGCGATGGCGGCCGTGCTCATCTGGCGGAGGCATGGTTCGCCGGCAACTGCGAGCGCGGGTGGCAGCCGTCCTGCCAGAACCTTGGAGACATGCTCACGGCGCAGGGCCGCGCCGAGGAAGCTCAGGCGTGGCTTGCGCGCGCGGGAACTAACCCGGCAACGGCGCCACGTCCTCCCACCGCCCGCTCGCCTGCGACGATAGGCACGCTTCGATGAACGCCATGGTGTGCGCGCCGTCCTCGATGCGCGGGTAGGGCAGGGCTGGCAGCGCCTCGCCCAGCGTGCGCGCCATGCGGTCCTGGGCGACTTCGGCGTAGATGTTGGCGAACGCCTCGCGCAGGCCTTCGGGATGGCCGCGCGGCGTGCGCCCGAGCGCGATGATCTCCGGCGGCAGGAACGGATCGCCGCGCGCGATCACCTTCGCCATCTCGCCGTGCATGGCGAGGCGCAGGTACGACGGGTCGCGGTGCCACCACTCGAGCATTCCCTTGTCGCCATACACCCGCAGGCGGATGTCGTTTTCGCCGCCCGCCGCCGCCTGCGTCACGGTGAAGGTACCGCGCGTGCCGTCGCCCATCGCAAGCATCGCCGACACGTAGTCGACCACGGTGCGGCCGGGCAGCAGCGTGCCGACGTCGGCGACGACGCGCGCGACGGGCAGGCCGGTCACGAACGAAGCCAGGTGCTGCGTGTGGCAGCCGATCGCGCTCATGACCAGCGCCAAGCCGCTGCGCTTGGGGTCGAGGAGCCAGTTGAAGCGGTTGTTCTGCGGCCCGTCTTCCACCCGCGTGGCCATGCCGCTCTGGATGTACTCGACCTGCACCAGGCGCAGCCGGCCCAGCGTGCCGTCGCGCACCAGGTGGCGCGCGTAGCGGGTCATCGGATAGGCCGTGTAGCCGTGGGCGACGGCGAACAGGCGCCCGCCTCGCGCAACGCGCCCCACGAGGTCGCAGGCCTCCTTGAAGTCGTGCGTCACCGGCTTGTCGCACACGACGTCGAGGCCGGCGTCGAGCGCCGCGGCCGAAAACGCGTAGTGCGTGTCGTTCGGAGTCATGATCGCGATCGCGTCGATGCCGTCGCTGCGCTCCCGCTCCCGCGCGAGCATCTCCTGCACCGTGCCGTAGCTGCGCTGAGGGGCGAACCCCAGCGCTACGCCGGCGGCGCGCGAGCGTGCCGGGTCGTTCGAGAACACACCCGCCGCGCAGCGCCACCAGCCGTCGAGCTCGGCCGCGCCGCGGTGCAGGCGGCCGATCCAGGATTCCGGACCGCCCCCGACGATGCCGAGCCGCAGCGGCCGGCCGTGCCGTTCCAGGAGTCCCGCCATGTGGCTTCCAGCGCATCCGAAGGGATCGGCGATCCTAGCATGCGTCGTTGGTTGCGCCTCCTTTGCGCCATGCGCTTGACGCCGGGCGGGCATTGGGAGTGAGATAGCCCCGTTGGTGTTTTCCACCTCACTTTCTAGGAGAGCAACGATGGCGACACGACGCGCTGCACCCGCGGCAAAGAAAGCCACCCGCAAGTCCGCTGGCAAGACCGCGAAACAGCCGTCGCGCCCCGCGCCGGCGCGCAAGGCCGCGTTCGCGGGCTTCGATCCGTCGGCGATGGACGTGTCGAAGATGAAGATGATGACGCCCGAGCAGGCGATGGACCTGTACAAGGCCAACGCGAAGATGGCGCTCGACGTGATCAATGCCGCCATCGAGAACACCACCAGGATCCGCCGCCTGCAATTCGAGGGCGAGGAGCAGTCGCGCGCGATGGGCCGCAAGGCCGCGAAGGCGGTGGCCGAAGCCGGCACGCCCGACGCCATCATGGCGGCCGGGCAATCGGCGTCGCAGGAGGCGATGGAGCACGCGATGCGCTACTGGGGCCAGATGTTCGACATGATCTCCGAGATGCAGAAACGACTGTGGGTGATGATGGAAGAGCAGATGGCGGGCGTGCCGGGGGTCAGGGAAGCGAAGCAGGCGATGTCCATGATGCCCGACTTGAGCCAAGCGCAGAACGTGATCAAGGCCATGCAGGGTGTGGTGTCCTCGGGCGGCAACGCGTTCGAATCCATGCAAAAGGTCATGGGCGACTTCGCGAAGTTCATGCCGGGCGGCAACCGCTAGGTATCCGAGGCCTCGACGCCGAGCGGGGTCAGGTGAAGGCTTGGCCCGATCGCATGCGATGGACCGCCGGCGCCTGTTGATCGCCGCCGCGGCGTGCGCGTGATCGCGTTTCGAACGCCGGGCGCGAGCGAGCTGGCGAGCGCCTTCGACGCCTTGGTGAAGGCCGGCGCGGGGGCAGTGCTGATCGGCGGCAGCCCCATCTTCACCGCGCAGCGTCAGCGCATCGCGTCGCTTGCCGCGGAACGCAAGCTGCCGACGATGTCGGACCAGCGAGACTTCGTGCTCGCCGGCGGGCTTGCGAGCTACGCCGCGAGCTTCACCGATGCCTATCGCCAGGCCGGCGTGTACGCGGGGAAGATCCTCGCCGGTGCGAAGCCGTCCGATTTGCCCGTGCTGCAGCCCACCAAGTTCGAGTTCGTCGTCAACCTGAAGACGGCGAAGCAGCTCGGTCTCGCCGTGCCGCAGTCGATCCTGCTGCGGGCAGACGAGACCGTGGTGTGAGCCTTCGGTTGGACGGGGGTTTCGGTCGTGCTTTGGCGCGCGCCCGTATTTGCCACACGAAGCCTACGACACCGGCTTTCGCTTGACCGCAGCCTGCGCCCTCGGCTATCATGCGGCATGAAAGCATGAAAGGGTCGACCATGCTCAAGACCGTCGGCGCCAGCGGCCAGATCTCGCTGGGCAAGAAGTATGCGGGCCAGCACTTCGAGATGCGGACCGAAGCCGACGGCCGCCTGGTGCTGGTGCCCGTACGCATCGTGAAGCGTGGAGCCACCGCTGCGAAGCTCCCTCGCTTCCGCCGCTTTGCGGTAGCTCGCATCGAGCCCGTTTCAAGGGACGAGCTGCATGAACGCGGCGTTCCTTGATACCAACATCCTGATCTATGCCCATCTGAAGGTTGCAGGTGATCCTCGCTGCGAACGCGCACACCATTTCCTGAAGACCCCCGCACGCTTCGTCCTGAGCACGCAGGTCGTCGCCGAGTACTCCGCGCGGATGATCCGGCAGAAGGTGCCGGACGAAGACATCTACGACAATGTGGAAGCCCTGCTGGCGCACTACGACGTCCGCGACGTTTCCGCATCCACGCTGCGCGCGGCTTGGGGCGTGCGTCAACGCTATGGTTTCTCTTACTGGGACAGCCAGATCGTCGCTTCCGCACTGGAAGCCGGCTGCGACGTCCTGTACACCGAGGACATCCAATACGGCCAGGTCGTCGAAGGGCGACTGACGTTCATCAATCCGCTGCTTAGGGATTGACCACGTGTCCCATCGCGGTAGGCGTTAGGTTCTGCGTGTCCAGCGTCGACGCACCAAGTCAAGCCGTGATAGGCCACTCGCGACGCGTATCGGGGTCACCGTCCGTAGGCAACAGGCTTTCCGTGTGGAGAAGCAGCAAGGATCGCGTATGCGTATGAAGCGGAATCGATCTCCTCGAACCGCGGAGGCTGCGACGCCGGACGACGAACGCATCCTTCGCTTTCCATTTCTACTCGGCGGCAGCCGTGCATTCCGTTCGCAGACCGCTCGCCAGCGACTCGACTACCTCCGCGGTGGCGGTGGCGCGACCCGGGTGAATCGGATGATTTCGATCGATCCGCCCGACGTCTCGCGACGCCAGCCGTTCGACGTCATCCTGCGCTTGCCGGCAGGCAAGAGGGTCGCGGCCATGGCCCGCGTCCAGGTCATTTTCCCGTCCGGAACCAGGCGAGAGCTCCAATGCAAGCCGACGCGTTCGGATCGGTCGCGCAGGCAGATCACGCTATGTGCTCCGCCGCGTCCCCTCGCTGGAGGCTCCCGCACGGACCGAACCCGATTGAGCGAGCTCGGGTCGGCCGAGATCAAAATCCATAGAGCCGCGTCGGGTTGTCGACCAACACCAGGCGCTGCAGCGACGGCGTCGGCAACCACGCGCGCAACGTGCGCGCGAGCTCCGCCGGGTCCACCGCGCGATAGGCGCTGACCTCGTGCGCCCCGCGGCCGGGCTCGCGCGCGGTATGCGGCCAGTCGCTGCCCCACAGCACGGCGCCCGGCGCCACCTCGAGGCAGGCGCGCGCCCAGGCGGCGGCCAGGTCGGGCGAACGCAGGCGGTACGGCGCGGAGAGCTTGACGTGAATGCGGCCCGTACGGAGCAGGTCAGGCAGCACGCCGGCCGGCGCGCCCGCGGTATATCGCGGAGGCGCGGCGGCCAGCGCGAAATGGTCCAGCACCACCGGCGCCGGCAAGCCGGCGAGCTCATCGGCCAGCGCCTCGACCAACTGCGATGCGGCATACAACTGTACGTGCCAGCCTGAATCGGCGACGCGCGCGGCCCAGTGGGCGAGGAGGTCCCGTGCTCCCGCGACGTCGCGCGCGCCGAAGCTCTCCAAGTTGACGCGCACGCCGCGCACGCCGCGCGCATGCAACGCGCGCAGTGCGGCCGGCGCGACGTTGTCCTCGCACACGGCGATGCCGCGGCCGGCGCCTTCCAGGCGATCCAGGCTGTCCAGCAGGCAGCGGTTGTCGGTGTCGTAGACGCTGGGTTGCACGATCACCGCGCGCCGCAACCCCAGCCGCGCGAGATGTGCGCGCAGCGCCTCCAGGGGGGCCGGGCCCGGCGTGTAGGGCCGCTGCGGCGCCATCGGATACTGGTCTTGCGGGCCGATGACGTGCACATGACTGTCGCAGCCGCCTACGGGCAGGTCGAGGCGTCCGTTCGCTGCCTGCAGGCTCATCGCTGCGCGAGTCGCTGCGCGAACGCGCGACCGGTGGCCGCCGTGCCGAGTCGGCCGCCCACGTCACGCGTGGCCTCGCCGGCCGCGATGGCCGCGGCTGCCGCCTGCTCGATGGCCTGCGCCGCGGCGACGAATGCCGGCCGCTCGCGTCGAACACCGTGCCAGGCAAGCAGTTGCCCTGCCGACAGAATCAAGGAGAAGGGATTCGCGATGTCCTGGCCGGCGATGTCGGGGGCCGAGCCGTGCGCGGCCTGGCCCATGGCGTGGTCGAGCCCGGCGTTGAGCGAACCGCCCAGCCCCAGGCTGCCGGACAGTTCGGCCGTGAGGTCCGACAGGATGTCGCCGAACATGTTGGTGGTGACGATGACGTCGAAGCGCTGCGGCGCGCGCACCACGTGCGCCATCATCGCGTCGACGATGAAGTCGTCCACGTTCACTTCGGGGAACTGCTGCGCGACGCGCCGGCATTCGTCGATGAACATGCCGTCGCCGAGCTTCAGGACGTTCGCCTTGTGCACGATGCTGACGTGCTTGCCGCGCGTCATCGCCAATTCGAAGGCCGAGCGCGCGATGCGCGCGCTGCATTCGCGGGTGATCCGTCGCAGCGACACCACGACGTCGCGGGTGATCAGCATCTCGCTGCCGCCCGAGGCGATGTTGCGGTCGGCATAGAAGCCTTCGGTGTTCTCGCGCACCACCACCAGGTCGAACGCGCCGACCTTGTGCGGCAATCCGGTCCAGGTGCGCGCCGGCCGGATGTTGGCATACAGGTCGAGCTCCTTGCGGAAGAACTTCGACGGATTGATCTCGCCCTTCGCTTCGTCCTTGAAATCGTAGGTCGCCATCGGGCCGAGCATCAGGCCGTCGGCGGCCCTCACCTTTTCGAGCAGGGCGGGGGTAACGGTAGCTCCGTGACGCTGCAAGCTCGCGTGACCGGCGACGTCGTGCTCGAACGCGAGGCCGAGGTCATAGCGCGCGGACGCGGCTTGCAGCACTTCCATGGTGGCGGCCATGGTTTCGGGGCCGATCCCATCGCCGGGCAAGACGACAATCTTCATGACAGGCCTTTCGGGATGTGTTGTGTGAACTAGTAGCAGTTCGTTGAAAATCCCACGGTGTCATCCCGAGGAGCGAAGGCGACGAGGGATCTGCTTTACGCAACTCGCTGATTCGACGCGAAAGCGGATCCCTCGCTGCGCTGAAGGATGACACCGGATTGGGAATACGGTTGCGAAATTCCACAAACTCCTAGTCCAGACGGGCGCCGGTCGCCTTAATCAGCCGCGCGTACTTGGCGATCTCGTCGCGCACGAACTTTTCGAACTGCTGCGGCGTCATCGGCGTGACGGCGCTGCCTTCGGCCTCGAAGCGCGCGCGCAGGTCCGGCTCGACAATGATGCGGTTGATCTCGGTGGCCAGGCGCTGTACGACCGCATCCGGCGTGGCGCGCGGCGCGAAGTAGCCGCCCCACAGGCTGAAGTCGAAGCCGGGCAGGGTTTCGGCCACGGTCGGCACGTCGGGCAGCGCCGGCAGGCGCTTGGTCGTCGAGACCGCCAGTGCTCGCACCTTGCCGCCCTTGACGTGCGGCATGATCGACGACGCACTGGCGAAGAAGAACTGCACCTGTCCGCCGATCACGTCGGTGATGGCTTGGCCCGCGCCCTTGTAGGGCACGTGGATCATCTCGGTCTTGATGCCGGCGGCCAGCGCCGCGGCCGCGAGGTGGCCTGGCGTAGCGGTTCCGGAAGAGGCGTAGGCGATGCTGCCGGGCTTCGCGCGCGCGGCCGTGATGAGGTCGGCCAAGCTCTGGTAAGGCGAACTCGCCGGGGTGACCAGCACCAGCGGCGAATCGCCGACCAGCGCGACCGGCCGCAAGTCCTTGAGCGTGTTGTAGCCGGGCCTCTTCATCGCGGTGCCATTGATGGCGATCTCGCCGGTCTGGCCGAGCAGCAACGTATAGCCGTCGGCGGGTGCCTTGACCGCCAGGCGGGTCCCCAATACACCGCTGGCGCCCGGCCGGTTGTCCACGATCACCGCCTTGCCCAGTGCCTGCCCCAGTCGTTCGCCGACGAGCCGCGCGAACACGTCGCCTTGGCCGCCGGGCGCATACGGGACGATCACGGTGATGTTGCGCTCCGGCCAGTCGGCGGCATGAACGCCGCCGGCTACGGCGGAGGTCAGTGCCAGGGCGCAGGTCACGATGAGGCGGCGACGGGTTGCGTGGATGGGAGGCATTCGGCGTCTCCTTGGAATGAAAGGGAAGTCGTCGTGGGGTGGGTCAGGGGTATGGTGCCCCAGGTCGATTTCGATGTATATTGCAAATATCGGGTTGATTGATACGCGAAGCGTATGAATTTCGATCTGTCGGACCTGCGCGCTTTCGTCGCCGTTGCCGACCTCGGCACCTTCAGCGCCGCCTCGCAGGCGCTGCACCTGTCGCAGCCGGCGCTCTCGCGCCGGGTCGACAAGCTCGAGCAAGCGCTCGGCTTCCGACTGTTCGAGCGCACCACGCGCAAGGTCGAGCTCAACGCCATGGGACGTGCGTTTCTGCCCCGGGCGAGGCACGTGCTGGGCGAGCTGGAGTCCGCCCTGCTGGGGATGGCGGATTTGTCCGAGCGCATTCACGGCCTGGTGACCGTTGCGTGCATCCCTTCGGCCGTGGACAAGTTCGTGGCCGGCGTCGTACGCGACTTCCACCGGCGCTTTCCGCGCATCCGCGTGCGCGTACTCGATCAGCCGGCGACGCAAGTCCTGCTGTCGGTGTCGCGCCTGGAAGCTGACTTCGGTATCAATTATCTCGGCACCCAGGAGCCCGACCTCGCCTTCGAGCCGTTGGTCGACGAGCCCTTCGTGCTGGCGTGCCGGCGCGACCATTCCCTGGCGCGGCGCCGGCGAATCGCCTGGGCCGAACTCGCCGAACAAGAGTGCGTTATGCTCGCGCCCGGCAGCGGCAACCGGATGTTGATCAACCAGGGCCTGGCGCAGGTCAAGGCACGCCCGCGCTGGAGTTGCGAAGTCCAACACGTACCCGCGCTGCTGAGCCTCATCGAGGCGGGTGTGGGAGTGGGCGCCGTGCCGCGCCTGGCGCTCGCTGGCGGCGCTCGCGCGACGCTGGTCGGCGTACCTCTGGTGGATCCCGTGATCGTGCGCAGGGTCGGTATCGTGCGGCTGCGCGGCAGGCCACTGGGGACCGCACCCCAGGCCTTTCGCGACCTGTTGACGGCATCCCGGGCACGTTGGTAGCGGGCGCCCGATCGCAGGCGCTACAATCCCTGCCGGTCTGCCCGGGTGGTGAAATTGGTAGACACAAGGGACTTGAGTCACTTGAGCACCGGGAGGCGAAAGCGCCCGGGTGAATCCCGTCAAAGTCGGCGAACTCCCTGGCGTGAGCGCCGAGACGACGCCGAGCCAAGCCCATCGGGAAGGTGTAGAGACTAGACGGCGGGGGCCTACGGCGGACAAGCTACGGCCAAGGCATAGTCCAGCGCACGAACGGCGATGCTGCCGGCGGCGAAAGCCGCAGTGTGACGAAAATCCCTCGGCCTTAACGGCCATGCCGGTTCGATCCCGGCCCCGGGCACCAAGCCGCGCATCAACCGCGCTAGTTGAAATGCTGGTGGCACGGCTGCCACTGCGGCGGCGTATCGCTTCTGGCACGCCATTTCGCGGCAACCGCTGCGTCGGCTCGGGGATCACCCTGCAGGCGCGGAGCTACACCATCATGCGAAATGAAGTTCGATCTTGCCGGCTCGTCGTCGCACCGGGCCGACGACAATCCTGACATCGTGGCCCAACTTCGTCACCAGCTCCAGCAGCTTGGCTTCGCTGACGCCGCGGAATTGCCCGCGCGTGATGCGGGAGACCTTGGACTGGTCGATCCCCAGCAGCAGGGCCGCGTCCGGTTGCGTCAGTCGACGCGCCTTGATCGCCCTGGCGATCTCGGCCGCGAGCTGCGACTTGCGCTGCATCTTGGCGGCGTCTGCATAGCTCAGATCGGCATAGACGTTGGTACTGCCTTCTTCGATCGCGATCTT
>JADLEZ010000140.1 GCA_020845855.1 Burkholderiales bacterium | reverse complement strand
GTGAAGGACGACGGCGACGGCGTGCGCAGG
The DNA here is from genome assembly GCA_020845855.1 of Burkholderiales bacterium. Lineage (GTDB taxonomy): Bacteria > Pseudomonadota > Gammaproteobacteria > Burkholderiales > Casimicrobiaceae > VBCG01. Next base: position 3,459 of record JADLEZ010000140.1, on the reverse strand, counting down.
AACGCGGACGGCGAGCCGGATTTCCACTACGTTGCGACCCACGTCTGCGACTCGATCAAGCGGCGGCTGAAAACCCAGGGGGCGCGCGGCCTGCAGGGCGAGTTCGGCATCGGTCTGCTGAGCTTCTGGACGTTGGGCGAAGACTTGCTGTTGACATCCGCCGGCGACGACGGCCGTGCGTGGCAGATGCATTTGCGCAAGGGCGATCCGAGCTACCGCATCGTCCAGCGCCCGGCGCTGTTTCCGGAGCCCGGAACCGAAGTGCTGATTCGCGGCATCCTTCCGGGCATCAAGAACTTCAGCGGCGAGAAGATCCAGTGGTATCTCGCGTCCGAGCTTCGCGACCGCATCCGCCACTCCGGCGTGTCGATCCGCGTCGTCGATCGTACCGCGCGGGCGGAGTTCAAGGTCGAGCCGCGCAAGTTCGAGGGCCGGTTGCTGCACGAGCTGGACGGCGCGTTGCCGGCACAAAGCGAGGTCTACGCCGAGCTCTACCTGCACGCGCATTCGCCGACGAACGCGGTGTCGCTCTACCGCTCGGGCACGCGGGTCCTCGAAAACATCGCCGGGCTCGAAGCGTTCGCGCGCCTGCCGTGGACCAGCGGCTACGTGCAGGGGATCGTCGACGCGCCATTCCTCAACCTGACGCCTGGGACCCGCCTTGGCGTCATTCACGATGCGGCTCTCGCGCGCCTGGTCGGCGAGCTTGCGCCGCTGGAGGCGCGGCTCGCAAGGATCATCGAGGATCAGCAACGCGCGGAAGAGGAAAGGGCGAGCCGCGACGTGCTGCGCTCGGTGCAGGGGGCGCTCAAGGAGGCATTGCTTGCACTGCCCGCCGAGGAGTACGACTGGTTCGATCTTCACCGGGGCGAGGGCAGGCGTCGGCCGGGCACGGGCGCGGAAGGCGCGTCCGGCAAGGCAGCGACGCACCCGGAAGAACACGCGGTCCCGATGGACGCTCCCGAATACCTCCACGAACCCGAGCCGCAGCGACAATTCTTCGAATACGCCGGGCCGCTTTTCTCGGTCCTCATTTCACCGACGTCGAGCGTCGTGGAGGTCGGCGGGTCGCGTGTGCTGCGCGCCGTCGCGCGCGATCGAGCCCGGCGAACCGTCGATGAGAACCTGAGCTACGCGTGGACGCTGCTGGATGGCGAAGGGACACTCGAACCGGCCGACGGCGCGACGTCGAATTTCCACGCAGGCAACGAGCCGGGCCTGACACGCGTCGAAGTCGTGGTCACGCAGGCGGATGTCGTCTGCACGGCCGAAGCGCAGATCACCGTTACCGCCTCGCTCGTCGGCAAGACGGGCAGCGGCGACTCGACCTACCAGGGACTTCCCGGCTACACGTACCACAAGGCGGCCGGCGAGCTGTGGCGTTCGCGCTTCGACGCCGACCGCAACCTCGTCGTGATCAACAACGGTCACCGCGACTTCGTCTACGCGGCCCGCAGCAAGATGCTGAAGCTCCGCTACATCTGCCGGCTGTTCGCCAAGGAGCTGGTGCTCAAGAACTTCGTCGGCATTCCACAGGATCAGCTGCTCGAGCGATTGCTGGAGCTGACCCTGTATACCGAAGAGAACTTGCGATAAGTGCCACGCGGCTGGACGCTTTCGCGCGCGCGGCCGACCTCAAAGAAACCGCGCGATCTCCGCGACGTCTTCGGGGAAGAGCTGCCCCGCTTCCGCCATCACGATGCGGCCGTCGCGGCCGCGCACGCACGTGACCGGCAGTCCGCGCGGCTTGGGCAGCACGCGCTCGAGTGCGGGGCTGTTGAAGCCGCTCGGAAACGTGTAGCCGCGCTGGCTCATGTAGCGGCGCGCGTCCTCGATGCGCTTGTCGATCGAAATCCCGAGCATCATCAACCCGCGCTCGCCGTGCGCGTCCCAGAGCTTTTGCATGTGCGGGCTCTGCGCGGCGCAGAACGGGCACCAGCTTGCCCACCAGTAGAGCACGAGCACCTGGCCTTCGGCCTTCGCCGCACGGAACGTTCCGCCGTCCAGAAGCGCGACGTCGACGAGCGGCAGATGCTTGCCCACCGGAGGCAACGATTCCGGCGCTCGGGTCGACGAGGCAGCCTCGGCGGCGAGCAGCGCAGTGGCCGACAGCGGGACGCCGAGCAGCCCCCGAAGGATGCTTCGGCGAAGCGCATGGCGCCTGGAGGCCTTGTGCGGCGGTTGACGGCTCATCGCTCCAATCGTAACGGAGTCCCGCGGGGAATTGCACGTTGCGCGAACGTGCGTAGACTCCGCTGGCGGCCATTGCCGGGAACCACTGTCGACGTGCCGGCCCGGTCGCGCCCTTTGGCAAGACTCCCTGCAGAACCCGGCGGCGTGTCCGCCCTACCGATTTCCATCTGAATCGACGCTGCCGTTCGCCCATCGTTGATTCGTGAAGCAACGAGGCACGATCCGACAGGAAGGCTGACCTCTCTCGTGGCGAACCCATCGGCTGCTTCACGCTCCCGAACGCGAAGGGCGGTCCGCGTCATGGCGTTCGTGGAAGCGATGAAGGGCATCGTCGTCCTGCTCGTGGCGACGGGCCTGCTCGCGCTGGTGCACAGGGACCTCAACGACCTGGCTGTCCGGCTGGTGGAACATACGCACTTGAACCCCGCGTCGAGACTGCCGCACATCTTCCTCGACGCCGTCGGGCACCTCGACCAGCCGCGCCGGCTTTGGCTGGCGCTGGGCGCCGCGGCCTACGCCGTCGCTCGGCTGGTCGAGGGGTACGGCCTGTTCCGCGAGCGCGCATGGGCCGAGTGGCTCGCGGCACTGAGCGGCGGCGTGTACGTTCCGCTCGAGCTCGTCGAACTCGTGCGCAAGCCTTCGCTGCTGAGCGTTGCGCTGCTCGCTGTCAACCTCGCGGTCGTCATCGTGATGGTCATGGCGCTGGTGCAAAGACGATCTTCGCGCGTCGATCGCGGAGTGCGAGATCGATGAAGCCGGGCACCCCGCTCGTCGAACCGGTCACGCGGTCATGCGGCCGACCACCCGGCGCACCCACGGGGCCACGAGCGTCACCGTCGGAAACGCGATCGGCCAGGTCGTCATGCAGCTCCTGAACCACTGCCAGGCGAAGCCTTGCTGGATGCCCTGGTTGAGCGCAAGCACGATCGCGGACACGATGCCCACCATGATCGCCGAGAGCAGGGCGCCGAAAAGGATCGGCGAGAAACGATTGGGAACGCGCATTGGTCATCCTCGAAAGTTGCATTCGTTGTAACGCGGGGCATGGAAGGGAACGCGTGACACTAAGAAGCGAGCAGCAAGCTCGTCAACGAGCCTGCCGCCCAGAGTCCGAGCCCGAAGATCGCGTGCGTGAGCAGGCTTTGCACGCGGGCGGCGGCGGGACGCGGCGTGCGGCTCGCCGCGATGCCGGCGCCCATGCCCGGCTGCATGACCAGGAACGGCGCTGCGACGCTCGCAATGCCGACGATCATCGCGGGCGCGATC